>JALDXM010000049.1:0-9727 GCA_032155085.1 Actinomycetota bacterium
CGAGCAGATCACCCTGCGCCGCTACATCGCGGCGAACACGCAGACCGTCTTCCCCCCGCCAGCGCTCTCGAGGTTGCCCGAGTGTTTCTCGACGGCCGTTCGAACGACCTCGTGGAACCCGGCCCCGACACCCGTCGCGTCCTCGACCACGAGAAAGGTGAGGGTGCGGGCTGGAGCGTCGTTGTCTATTCGTTGGGTGGACCCGGCAGTCACGTGCGGGATAGTACGAAACGTGGAGGTCCTAACTCGAACTGAACCGAGTCGAAATTTCCCAATGTCTTAGTCTTGACTTATATAAGTACAGACTATAGGATGGAATGTGAATGCACGCGTTGGACGTACTGGGGGACCCCGTCAGAAGGCGGATCCTGGAACTGCTCGCCACGGGAGAGCGGTCCTCTGGTTCGATCGCCGGCGACATCCAGGCGGAATTCGGCATCACCCAGCCGGCTGTATCCCAGCATCTCAGGGTGTTGCGGGACAGCGGGTTCGCCACGGTGAGGGCCGATGGCACCCGTCGTCTCTACGCGGTGGAGCCGACGCCTTTGCAGGAGGTGGACATGTGGCTCGATCCATTCCGTCGGTTCTGGGAGAACCGCCTGGAGGCACTGGCCACCGAGATCGCCCGGGGCAAACGTGAGCGACGGGTCCGGGAGGAGCTCGAAAAGCCTCATGCCCACGGCTCGAAGAACAACAAGGAGAAGGGCAAATGATCGACATACAGAACCAGATCGAGGCCATCGACAGAGAGGTCACCAGACGTGAAGGCAAGGGTGGGGAGGAGGTCGCGGTCCTGATCAGCCGCACCTACGACTCGGTAATCGAAGATGTGTGGGAAGCCCTGACCGACCCGGAGCGGGTGAAACGATGGTTCATGCCGCTTAGCGGAGATCTCCGACCCGGTGGCAATTTTCAGTTAGAAGGCAATGCCGGCGGCGAAATCCTCGAGTGTGAAGCGCCCAGCCGTCTCCGGGTGACCTTCGGCGGACCGACGAGTCTCGTCGAGCTGCGTCTGACGGCCGAAGGTGATACCCGAACCGTTCTCGAGCTGGAGCACACCGTTCCTATCGAAATGGCCCAGAGCGGGGCAGGTGCCCTGTTCGTCGGCCCTGGTTGGGATGGTGGGTTTGTCGCCCTCGACTTGTATCTCCGTGGCCAGGTCGTCGCCGATCCTGTGGCCGCCGCCAACTCACCAGAGGCGCTGGCGCTCTCGAGGCAATCCGTCGATGTCTGGACGGACGTGGTTCGTGGCTCGGGCACGGCCGCTCCCGAGGAGATCGAGGCGGCGCTCCAGATGTCGTTGGCCCAGTTCGCTCCGGACAGGGTCGACGAGCCTTCTTAGTCGATCAGGTCGTGGCCATCGAGCCTTCGGTGACCTCACCCTTATGAGCGGCGAAGGCTGCCAGGACCTCGTCCTTCTCCTGGGCCGGGATCTGGAATGCGTCGAGGGTCCGGGCCAGCTCGGCGGCTACTTCGTCGAATTCCTCAGGTGTGATCCTGAATTCACGATGAGCCTCTTCGAGGCCGAGGGGTGTGCTCCCGGGCTCGGTGGGGGTGTAGGTGAACGGGCCGCCGGCAACGTTGCACACCCAAAGAGTCCGCATGAACTTGAGCCCGGGCAGTCTCGCCAACTGGTTGGTGTGCCACTCGGCGAGCTCGGGGTTTTCCGAGCCCTGACCGACCACCGGGTTCTCGATGAGGGCGTCGCTGAACTTGTCGACGACTGCGGCGATGGCGAACACCCCACCCAATCTGTCGTAAAGGCTCGAGTCCGTCATGGCAGGCTCCTTTCTATTGCCAATACTGTTTAGTTTTACAGTAGGACCCGGCCATGGTCAATGGATCGTCGGGGCGAGCGGCGAGAATCCTCAGCCAACAGTGATGCCGAGGAAACCCTCGACCTCAGGCCGGCTCAGGTATTCGCCGGCGGTCTGCAGACCGCACCAGCTGGTGATGGCGGCGTAGAGGTTGGCCACGTCATGCTTCTCTGACGGCTCGAGATCTGCGAACGCCCCGCCCTGGTCGACGTAACCCTGCATGGTGTCGATGAAGGCTTGGCAGTCATTGCCCCGTTCCGGGGTCTCGGCGGTCATGATCTCGAGGTAGGCCACCGTCCCCGGGGCGTTCTGCTCGGCCCAGGCCAAGAGATCGGGAGCCATCTCCGGATCGACCACCTGGGTCATCTCGCCACACTGAGCGCCGACGACCCCCTCGGCAAGTGTGGTGAGGGCCGGGTACTGGTCCATGAGAAGCTGCAAATAGTCCTCTATGTCCCCGCCCTGGAAATCGAACGTCGAGACGATCGGCTCTATCTCCTGGAGAAATCCCTGCACCACGTCGAGACACTCGGACGGGACCGTCCCACCACCCGTGGTCTCTCCGGCCATCGTGGTGGAGACTTGGCCGGCGGTGCTCGTCGCTGCCGCAATCGTGGTCGTGGTGCCGGCGACGGTTGTAGGCGTTTCGACCGGCGTGGTGGTCGAAGGCGGTTCCGACACCTCGGTCCCGGCTTCACCGGCGCAGGAACCGACGGTCAGCACCACGAGCACACAGCCCATGAGTCTGGGCAATGTCCTTCTCCCACCCACCATGTGCCGGGACACTATCCACAGGCCCTTATGGATCGTTGAACCTCGAAATGAGCCGGATGCGCCGAGGTCAGCTGGTGAGGTCTCCGCTCTCGCATCCCCGAGCCGCCTCTGGGCCTGGCCATCGGGGGTTCGGTCCTCCCTACAATCTCGCCCCCTTGTCGGACCAGATCCTGTACGCGGCGATTGCTGCAGGGGTGGTGGCACTGCTGCTGGCGGGTTTCTATGCCCGGAAGGTGCTTGCCGCGCCCCGGGGCAACGAACGAATGATCGCGTTGTCCGACGACATCCGGCAGGGTGCGATGACCTTCCTCCGTCGGGAGTACTTGTGGGTAGGGGTCTTCGTCGTAGTCATGGCGGCGCTGATCGCCACTCTTCTCGACTGGGGTCTTCCCTGGGGGGCAGTCGCTTATGTGTTCGGGGCGGTCCTCTCCGCCGCCGCCGGCTACTTCGGAATGAGGATCGCCACACAGGCCAACTCCCGGACCGCGGAGGCGGCCCGCACCGGTGGCGTCTCGGCCGCCCTTCCCATCGCCTTCCGTGGCGGGGCAGTGATGGGTTTCACCGTCGCCGGGCTCGGGTTGGTTGGGGTCGGGTTGGGCTATCTCATCTTCGAACAGGTTCTGAGACTCGATTCCTGGGCTGAGGTCATCACCGCCATCGGGCTCGGCGGATCCTCTCTAGCCCTCTTCGCCCGGGTCGGTGGCGGCATCTACACCAAGGCGGCCGACATCGGTGCCGACCTGGTGGGGAAGGTCGAGGCCGGCATCCCCGAAGACGACCCGCGCAACCCAGCGGTCATCGCCGACAACGTGGGGGACAACGTGGGTGATGTTGCTGGGATGGGCGCCGACCTTTTCGAGTCTTACGTCGGGGCCCTCGTGGCTCCGATTGCCTATGCCGCGGTGGTCTTCGGCACCAGCGCCTTCATCGAGGAGGCCATCCTCTTCCCCCTTGCCGTGGCTGCGATTGGGATGCTGGCTGCCATCATCGGTTCGCTACTCGTCCGACCCAAGGGTGACGACCTCGGAGCCGCCCTCCACCGCGGGACCAACTTCGCTCTCTTTGCCACCGGGGCCGGCGTCCTCGGGCTTGCCTACTGGGTGTTCGGCGACGTCGCCGACAACCCACTCGGCATCTGGATCGCGGTCATGGCCGGTCTCGTGGTCGGCTGGCTGGTGGGGAAGATCTCCGAATGGTTCACGTCCGACGACTACAAGAAGGTCAAGGAGATCGCCCGACAGTCCCAAACCGGGCCGGCAACGGTCATCATCTCCGGTATCGCCGAGGGGATGAAGTCAGCCGCGTACTCAGTGCTGGTGGTGGCCGGTGGCATCGCCGTCTCCCACTACGCCGGCGACTGGGCCCTTGGGGACGGCGGGGGCATCTACGGCGTTGCCATCGCAGCTATCGGGGTCCTGGCAACGTTGGGCATCACCATCTCGGTCGATGCATACGGCCCCATCGCCGACAACGCGGGCGGGATCGCCGAGATGGCCCAACTCCCGGCGGAGGTGAGGGAGGCGACCGATGCCCTCGACTCCCTGGGGAACACGACGGCAGCAGTGGCCAAGGGGTTCGCCATCGCTTCTGCCGCGGTCACCGCCCTCGCTCTATTCGCCGCCTTCACCCAGGCCGTGGGTTTGGATCAGATCGACCTGACCAGGGCGGAGACCACCGTCGGCCTGTTCATTGGGGCCATGTTCCCGTTTCTGTTCGGCGCCCTCACCATGAACGCTGTAGGTCGGGCAGCCTTCAAGATGATCGACGAGGTGCGCCGTCAGTTCGCCGAGATACCCGGGCTCAGGGAAGGGGAACCGGACGCGGAGCCCGATTACAACGCCTGCATCGACATCGCCACAACTGGGGCACTCCGGGAGATGATCATCCCCGGCTCGATCGCGATCGCCCTTCCTCTCGTCGTCGGGTTCATCGACGTCGAGGCCCTCGGCGGGCTTCTTGCCGGGGCCCTGGTCACCGGCTTCCTCCTTGCCATCTACATGGCCAATGCCGGTGGCGCCTGGGACAACGCCAAGAAATTCATCGAATCGGGAGCCTTCGGTGGCAAAGGGTCCGAGAGCCACAAGGCGGCCGTGATCGGCGACACCGTGGGCGACCCGTTCAAGGACACGGCCGGCCCGGCCATGAACATCGTCATAAAGGTGATGACGATCGTGTCCCTGATCTTTGCGTCTGCCTTCGTGGGTGGATGAGCGGACTACGTCCGCTCGGTTTTGGGTTCTGAGTCATGGGTAGTGAGATGATGACCGGCGCGTTTCCACGACCCATGACCCAAACTCACGACCAATGAAAGAGATCACTCTCATCCGGCACGCCGAGTCGCAGGCCAACGTCGATGGCGTCTGGAACGGGCAGGTCGACGGGCCACTGAGCGCTGCCGGGGAAGCCAGCCTCGACGCGATCGGGAAACGTCTCCACGAAAGGGAGTTCGACCTCGTCGTGTGCTCGCCGCTGGAGCGGGCCCGGCGCACCGCTGCCTCATTCACCAGCGATTTCGAGGTCTGGGACAACCTGGTCGAGCTCGACATCGGACTTTGGGAGGGGATGTCCCGCGAAGCGATCCTTGCCGATCATGGTGAGTATCTGCGAGCCGCGATCTCCGGCCGCAAGCTGCCGATGGGGGAGACCGGCGAGAGTCTCAGCGACCTCTATCGGCGGGCGACCGGGGCCATCGACGCCCTCGCCGCCGACCTGGGTGACGACGGCCATGCCGCAGTGGTGACCCACGGCGGGTTCATCCAGGGGATCCTCCAGCGTCACCTGGCCGGCCGGGGCCACAGGGCTCATGTGTTCGCCGGGAACACGTCGCTCACAAGGCTCATCTGGTCCTGGGACCGCCCCCGGCTCGCCGGCTTCAACGACATGGCCCATTTCGGGCCCCGCCCGACCGCGGTGACCGAGCATCTCGACAGGGGAGAGCCGGTGCTGGCCCTCATCAGGCACGGGCAGACACGGGCCAACACCGAGGGGCGGTGGCAGGGTCAGAGTGATTGGGGCCTCGACGACACCGGTCATCGTCAGGCGCGGGCGCTGCGTGACTGGTACGGGGTCTTCCCCACGGTGTACACCTCGCCGCTGGGCCGGGCCCGGTCGACCGCCGAGTACGTCGCAATGGACGGCGTTGTCGAGGTCGAAGGTCTCAAGGAACTGGACATGGGCAGGTGGGAGGGTCTCACCTCGGACGAGATCTACGAGACGTGGCCCGAGTTGATGGACACGATTTACCGCGATGGCGTCGACCTACGCCGCGGAGAGACAGGCGAGAGCTGGGGCGAGATGACCGGCCGGATGCGGGCCACGGTGCACGGCCTGGCCCCGGTCACCGGTGACCCGACTCTGGTAGTGGCCCACGGTGGGGCAATCCGCGCCTACGTATCGTCGCTGACCCACACCATCGATTCACACTCGGAGTCCCTCTACACGCCGGCAAACTCGGCGGTCACCCACGTCGCTCTCACCGACAACGGCCCGCTGCTGCTCGACTACGCGGTGTCAGCTCATCTCGAAGGGCTCTCCTAGCCTTCCCGTCGTGACGGATTACGACTCACGTCGGTACGCCCTGGTCAATCGATGGGACCCGGCTCACCTGCGCCGGATCGACAAGCTCCTGCCGCTGGAACCGGGGGACCGAGTCCTCGAGGTGGGGTGCGGCCAGGGTCACCTCACGACCCGGCTCGCCGACAGAGGCATCGATGTGGTCGGCATCGATGCCAATCCCAACGCCCCCGAGGTTTCAGGGTCAGACAGGGTGCTGCACATGATGGCCGAGGACCTCGTCTTCGAGGACGAGGAGTTCGATGCCGTCGTGTCGGTGCATGCCATCGAGCACATCCCGCCCCTCGACGAGGCGGCGGCCGAGATGGCACGAGTGCTCAAACCGGGCGGGAAAGCCCTATTCATCTACCCGGCCGAGCCCATCCAGGGCCTGTACGCAGTTCCCACCTCGGTCATCCTCTACCGCAACCCTTTCAAGGCTCAGGAGGTGCACTGTCACTGGCTGTCCCCGGCCAAGGTTCGCCGCATCATGGAACCGCATGGGCTCACCGAGGTCCATCATGAGTTCAACTTGGTCAAGTCACCACAATTCATCTCCGTGTTCGCCAAGAACGGAGCGCACTAGGTGACGTTCACCTGCCAGACCTGTGGCAGGGAATTCGAGCTCCGTCAGGATGTGCTCGATCGATATCCGGGCTGGGTGCCACGTCAGTGTCTCGACTGTCGTGATGGCAGTCGCGTTGCGTCGGCTTCCGCCACTTCGAACCGGCCAGTCCCGAGCAGTCCGGCGCCGGTGAGCCGGACCAAGAGCAGGGACCTGACCATCGCTGAGGTGCTCGAGTCATACACCGAAGGTCCCGACACCGGAGTGTTCGCCGATGGCGCTGCCGAGGGGAATCCCGGCCCCGGGGGGTGGGGTGCCGTCTACGTCGTGGATGGGGAGGTAATCGACGAAGCGCTTGGGTCCGAGCCACACACCACCAACAACAAGATGGAGCTGACCGCACTCATCGCAGGTCTCCGCATGATCCCACCCGCCGCCACCATCGACGTCTACACCGACTCCCAGCTGGTCGTGAATATCGTCACCAAGTGGGCGGCCGGCTGGGAGGCGAGGGGTTGGACCAAGAAATCATCGGGACCCATCGCCAACCTGGACCTGGTCAAAGAGGCATATGCCCTCGCCAGGCAGCGCCCCGGCGCCCGTATCCAATGGATCAAGGCACACAGCGGCTATCGCTGGAACGAGTACGCCGACGCACTGGCTACCTCGTATCGACGTCAGGTGCACTAGTGCCGTCCCTGGTCACCGCCGAGTACATGCGGGACTGGGGCAAGCACACCCACGGCTCGCCGCTCTACGCCGAGTTGGTCGAGGTTGTGGCCCAGGATGCCGAGCTGCTCCGGGTGATGAACCGGATCGAGCACCTGCCGCCACCCAATTTGATGTTTGCGGCTGTGCAGCTCCTGCTCATGGACGGCTCGGGCGACCCGCTGTCCCGGTACTTCCGCTCGGTGGTCGCCGACCCGGATCCACCCGAAGGTGTCGGCCCGGAGTTCCGGCGGTTCGTGCTCGATCACGAAGAGAGAATCGTCGAGATGGGCAACACCCGTCACACCCAGACCAATGAGGTCCGGCGATGCGTGGCCCTACTCCCCATGGTGATGATGGCCGGTCTCGATGCATTCCACTTGATCGATGTCGGCGCCAGCGCAGGGCTCAACCTCGGTCTGGATCGATACGGGTACAGATGGCAAGACAACGTGGAATGGCACCCCGATTCGTCCCTCGTTCTCGAGGCGGAATCCCGCGGCGAGCCGGTGCGGGTCCACGAGATCGACGTGCTCAGCCGCATCGGGCTCGATCTCAACCCGCTCGATCCGGCCGATGAGGAGGCGCGACGCTGGCTCGATGCCCTCATCTGGCCTGAGCACGTGGAACGGCGAGCGCGTTTGCGAAGAGCTCTGGTGATGCTGGAGGACATCGAGGTGGAGATGATCGCCGGTGACGCTCTCGAGACCCTTCCGCGTGTGCTCGACAGACTCCCCGTCGCTGAGCCTGTCGTCGTGATGAGCTCATTCACCCTGAACCAGTTCGACTTTGCTGAGCGAGCCCGTCTCGAGGGGATCGTGAATGGGGCGCGGTCGACCCGCCCCATTCATAGGGTGTCGATGGGTGAGTCGCCCGAGAAGTCAGACGATTGGGCCCGGCTCGTCGCCGACGACGGCGATGGCGCTCGGGTCATCGGACAGGCCCATCCCCACGGCGAGTGGATCGAGCTGTACCCCTAAGCCCGCCCGTAGACAGGGATCTCCGCGCCGTTGATCACACCTGAGTCCTCGGTGAGGAGGAAGTACGCGACCGCCGCAATCTCTTCCGGAGTCGGCCAGTTCACATAGTCGGCGTAGGGCAGGGAGCGCCGTGTCGCAGGAGTGTCAATGACCGCCGGCAGCAACACGTTGGCGGTGACCCCGGTCCCATCGAGCTCCTGGGCCACCGACCTGGTCAGCGCAACCACCCCGGCCTTGGCGACGTTGAAGGCGGCCTGGCCGGTCGGAAAGTCGACGGCGGCGCGGCTCCCCACCGTGACGATTCGACCCCAGCCGGCTTCCACGAGATAGGGGAGCACGGCCCGGACCGAGTTGAAGGTGGAGCGAAGGTTGAGGTCCAGCATCCGCTCGAAGCGGACGTCGTCGGTCTCGACCAGATCACGCCCGCCGGCCCACCCCCCGACAAGTGCGACGAGGCCATGGATGGCACCCCAGCGGTCTGCCACGTTCTTCATGAATGTTGTGACGGCTTCGGGGTTGGTGGCGTCTACGCGGACCAGCATGACCTGATCGTCGTCGACGTCGAATGCCTGCTCGAATTGTTCCGCTTCGTCGGGCAGGAGGTAAGTGATGGCGAGTCGGTGGTCGTCCCGGATGAGACGTCTCACCAGGGCGGTTCCGAGGCCGCCGGTGCCACCGGTGATGACGAGTGTCTTCTGCATGGTCCCTCCTTTCACTCTACGGACTCCGCCACAGGATCCACAGATCGGAGACGTTGGTGCCGGTCGGCGGGCAACGAAGCAGATCCGAGGTCTTCGCCAGGTAGCCGGCAGAGTCGTAGTTGTTCAAGGCCGCCGTCGGGTCGCCACCACGATGGATGGTGGAACCATCCACGATGGCCCCAGATGCCCCGGATGCGCCGTCGACACCGTCCGTTGCGAAGGCGCAGAACAGATCGTCGGGGCCCAGATACCCGGCCGCCAGGAGAGCGGCATGAGTGCATCTACCGCCTGAGCCGTCGCCGGTGGCCTCGATGCTCACCTCTCCCGCCCCAGATGACACCCCCGGCCGGGCCGAGGCCATGAACCTCTCGACCGCAGCCACGATGTCACCGGTGATCCAACCCGGGGCGGGGTGAGCCGGACCTGGTGCGGCCTTCATCACTGCATGGGCGGCGTTGCGCCCATCCGCAAGAACAGTGATCTCGGCGGCCGGAACCTCCGACGGTTGCCTGCGCACCGCCTCCGCCACCTGCGCGGGGACGTCGATGGACAACCCGGCGAGCATCGTCGGGGCCGTGCTCGGCGCACAGGGCGACCTTGATGTCCGGCTTGGCGAGGGCGGCCAGACCC
>JALDXM010000050.1:0-9660 GCA_032155085.1 Actinomycetota bacterium
TCCGCCAGGCGGGCCGCCGGGAGGCTGCCACCCACCACCGGGAGGACCGCCGCCTTGCGGTCACGGAGCTCACCCAACACCAGCTCGCGCTTGATCTCGAGGCCGACCACGAAGAAGAAGATCGCCATCAGCCCGTCGTTGATGATGTCGGCGACACTCTCGTCGAGATGGATCGGCCCAGCCTCCAGGACGACCCTTGTTCCCTCGAACAGCTGCTCGTAGGCCGCTGACCACTGGGAGTTGGCCCACAGCAGGGCGACGGCTGTGGCGACCAAGAGGAGGATTCCTGAGGCCGCCTCGACCCGGGTGAACCGGACGAACGGCTGGACGAAGGTCCTGGGGACGAAACGGTCCGAGCCGGCCCAGGTGCGGTGGCGTGGATCCAGAGTCACGTCCTAGCCTCGGGCCTCTTGTGTGTCGGAGTCATGTTCAATCCAGCCGACCAGACTTCCGGCACACCTCGTTGATGTTCCCGATACAAGCAGCCTCGGCTGGAAGGTTCCAGCCGACGTGGCACCTCGTCTGCGCTGGAATACGTCCATCCTGGCGCAACGCCATGCAGCGCGGTGGTCATCGGATACTCGGCCACATGGTCTGCGCTGCAACACGTCGCTTCAGGCCCAACGCCATGCAGCGCAGAGGATCAACAGGGCGAAAGGACAAGACCGGCCGGGTAAGAGGAACCGGGACGAGCCCCTACTCGGGCGGGGGCTCCGGAGGGGGTGACGGCGGCGGTGGTGCCTGGCCCCCACCCAGGTCCTCGTTGGCGAGGAGGAACTCCTCCCGGGTCATCTCACCACGCGCATAACGGAGCCGGAGTGCCTGCAGCGCCTCGTCGCCGTCATCAATCGACCGTTGGCTTTCCGAGCCCCGACGCCAGATGAGGGCGACACCCAGCGCCAGGAGGGCGAGGAATGCCAGGAAGAAGAACACCACCAACGAGCGAATCGCTGCCCCACGCCCCCAGTTCCACGGATCCATCATCTGCAGGAAGAGATCGGCCGCCATACAGGGAGGATACGTGATGTCGTCGATCAGACGGTCTGGCCGCCCAGGTACTCGATCCGGTCCTCTCTGGGGATCAGCGGCTTGTCGGCTCGAGCCTTGATCTGCTGCACCGCCCAGGTGTTGCCGTCAGGGTCGCTGAATCCGAAGAAGGTGCCGCCGTCCCGCTCGTCGAACACGGTGATCTCGCTCACCTCGACCCCCCTATCGATTAGCTCCTGACGGGCGGCCTCGGCATCGGCCACAACGAGCTGGAGACCGCGCATCGAGCCGGGTGCCATCTCCTGTTGGGCCGGGAGATCGCCGATGACGATCGAACAGCCTGACCCCGGCGGGGTCAGCTGGACGAAGTGCATATCGGCAGTCTTGGTGTCGTGGTCGAGGTTGAACCCGACTTGGTCCCGATAGAAGCTCACCGCCCGATCGATATCGCTCACGGGGACCACGACGACTTCGAGTGTCCAATCCATTGTTTCCGCCTCCGATCAGACTTTGGCGAGCAGGTCGTCGAGCCGCTCGTAGCCCTCGTTCATCCCGGATTCCATCCCACTCTGGGCCATCCCGTCGCGGGCTTCCATCGATGGGTAGGTGGCGTGGCCACGGACCCGGCTGCGCCCTTCGCCCAGATCTTCGAACGTGAGGGTCTCGATGCTGACCACATCGGGGAACCCTTCGAATTCGAAGGTCTGGATTGCGAACTCATTGGGGCGGACCACGTGGAACACACCATTGAATGCGTACTCCTCCCCGTCCTTGCGCTGGATGTAGCGCCAACGCCCGCCGGTCTTGAACTCGTAATCCTCCATCTCGGTCTCGTACTCACGGGGGCCCATCCATTGCTTGGCCAGGTCCGGCTCGGCGTGGGCACGAAACACGGCTTCGACGGGAGCATCGAACTCCCGCTCGAAATCGATGAACGGCAATCCTCCGGGGACATCGATGTGAAGTGGGTTCGTCATTTGCTCTTCTCCTTCACTTCCTTCAACAGGGCGTCGAGACGCCGGTACTGCTCTTCGGACTGGAGCCGGTAGCGATCGATCCAGGCGGTCAGCGCCTCCAGCTGGGCCGGGTCGAGGTGGACGGGTCGCCGCTGCGCATCACGGCTTCTCGTCACCAGCCCCGCCTGCTCCAACACCTGGATGTGCTTCGAGATCGCTTGCTTGGTGATCTCAAATGGCTCAGCCAGCTCGTTGACAGTCGCCGGGCCCCGACTCAGCCTGGCGATGATCCTGCGACGCACGGGGTCGGCCAGGGCGGCGAACGCCCTGTCGAGCCGATCGTCAGCCGTCGGATCAACGATCACTACAAACTGCCTTATCAACTGTTCGCTTTATCAATCGATTGATTGACTAACCGTATCTCATCCCGCCGCGAACGTCAAGAGGGAGCGCTGATAGGTTGGGCGGATGGATACAGCAGCACCACGAGAAGCCGTCGAAGTCACCAAGGTGGCGGTGCCGGCGGGCCATTACTCCCACGGGATCGTCACTTCGGGTCGTCTCCTCTTTGTCGCCGGACAAGTGGCACTCGACGAGGAGGGGAACCTGGTCGGGGCTGACGATGCCGCTGCCCAGGCACGTCAGGTCCTGACCAACCTCAGGAATGTGGTCGAGGAAGCCGGTGGCGAGATGAGGAACGTAGCTCGGACCACGCTCTACCTCACCAGGCTCGAGGATCGGGGCCCGGTGGCAGAGGTACGTAAGGATTTCTTCCCCTCACCTGCCCCGGCCAACACCCTTCTCGTCGTTTCTTCACTGGCGGCGCCGGAGTACCTCGTCGAGATCGACGCCATCGTCGCCCTGGGCTGACGGTTCGGCGACGGGCCCACTACATGTCTGCGGGGGAGACCCTGATCGATGTCGTCCGGCGTCTCGACGACGACAGACCCAAATTCGTCGCCATCGACGGGCACAGCGCCGCCGGGAAGTCCACCCTCGCCGCTGAAGTCGCCCGACCGCTCGAGGCGGCAGTCATCGATGGCGACGAGTTCTACGCCGGCGGGACCGAGGAGTTGTGGGACGCGATGAGCCCCGCCGAGAAGGCCGCCCATTGCGTCGACTGGCGAAAGCAGCGCCGGGTCTTGGAGGCCCTGGCCCGCGGCGAGGACGCCCAATGGCATTCCTACGACTGGGATGCCGGTGACGGCCGGCTTCTAGACCGAGTGACTGTCTGTCCTCCGGCGCCGGTTGTCATCCTGGAGGGGGTGTACAGCGCCCGCCCGGAGCTGGCCGATTTGTTCCAGCTTCGGGTGCTCTACGACGCCGCCCCAGAGTTGCGTCATCTCCGTTGGGTGAACCGAGAAGGGGAGGGCTACTACGACGATTGGGCCCGTCGCTGGTCCGAGGCCGAGGACTGGTATTTCAGCCAGGTGATGACCCCTGATCGGTTCGATCTAGTCCTTCCCGCCGAGTAGACCGAACCGACAAAGTTGCATAATTCTTTTGCATAAGTATTGTGCAACTGTGGCAGAGACCACCTATCCCCGACTCGATCCCGCGGCGATCAAGGTCCTGGCCCACCCCCTGCGCAGCCGGCTCCTCGCCGAGCTTCGGCTGAACGGGCCTGCCACCGCCACCACCCTGGCCGACGCACTCGGGACGAACACCGGCGCTACCAGTTATCACCTGAGAAAGCTGGCTTCGGCCGGCCTCGTCGAGGAGACGGGTGAGGGCAAAGGCCGGGAGCGCTGGTGGCGCGCAGCACACGAGATGCACTCCTGGTTCGCCAGCGATGTCGCCGCCGACCCCGACGGCATCGCTGCCGCCGACTGGCTTCATGGCGAATCCCTACGACGATTCCAGGTCTTCGCCGAAGAGTGGTTCGCCTCCGAATGGGACTGGCCGGTGGAATGGCGCGACGCGGCCGGGTCCTCGGATTACCTCCTTCTTCTCTCCGCCCGCCAGCTTGCCCAGATGCAGCGGGAGCTCGCCGAAGTCGTGGAGCGGTATCGGAAGACGGCTCCTGAGGCCGATGCGGCCCGGGTGATCTTCAGCATCTTCGCCTTTCCCCAGCCCGAGGGGCGGATATGACCGGTGCCCTGCGGGCGGGGGGAAGTGGGAATGTGACCGTCGAGCAGGTTCGTCGCCGGTACCTCGCCCTGGTCGCCATGCGATGGCTTCCCACGGGGCTGCTCATCCCGGTGGTCATGCTGCTCCCGCTCGAGCGAGGTCTCTCCCTGAGCGATATCGGCCTCGCCGCGGCAGCTCAGGGCCTCTTCGTGCTCTTCCTGGAGCTACCGACGGGCGGGCTCGCCGACTCACTGGGTCGAAAGCAGGTCCTGATCGCGGCGAGCCTGGTCGGCATGGCCGCCTACACCATCTATCTCTTCGCCGACAGCTTCGGCGCATTGTTCTTGGCCTGGTCACTCAACGGGGTGTACCGGGCCCTCGACAGTGGCCCCCTCGAGGCCTGGTACGTCGACGCCACCCAGGCCATCGACCCGGATGCACAGATCCAGCGGGGTCTGAGCGGGGCTGGGGTGTCCCTCGGAGTGGCCATCGCTAGCGGGGCATTTCTCAGCGGGCTCCTGGTTGCCTGGGAGCCGGTGGCAGGCATCGAGCCACTGGCCTTCCCGGTGGTTGTCTCGCTCATTCTCCAGGTCGCGTGTCTGATCGGCCTGATCATGCTCATGACAGAGACACGGTCGAATCGGGGATGGTCCGCAGCATTGAATGCAGCCCGAGAGACCCCGGCCGCCATCAGTGGAGGGCTCCGTCTCCTGCGTGACAACCGTGTCCTTCTCGCCATCGTCGCAGTCGAGTTGTTCTGGGGATTCGGCATGGCCACTTTCGAGAACTTCACTCCGTTGCGTCTCGCCGATGTGCTCGGCGACACAGACCGGGCGGCGGTGATCGCGGGCCCCGCCGCTTCCGCGGCCTGGCTCGTGTCAGCGGCAGGCGCGGCCACGGTTCCCTGGCTGGGGCGGCGATTCGGGCTGGCCCCGGCGGCGGCTGCATTCCGCATCCTCCAGGGACTTGCGGTGGTAGGTCTCGGCCTGGCGACCGGGGTGCCCGGTGTCGTCGCCGCCTATCTCTTCGCCTATGTGATCCACGGCGCCTCCAACCCAGCCCATTTCACCCTTCTCCATCGTCAAGTAGGCGGCTCACTCCGAGCCACGGTGGCCTCGCTCAACTCGATGGCCGGAATGTCCGCCGGGGCGTTGGGCCTCATAGTTCTGACCGCTCTGGCCGACGCCACGTCGCTGAGCACAGCGATGTACGTCGGAGCCGTCGTCCTCGCCGCGGCGGCGCCGCTCTACATACCGGCCTGGAGGCAGTCACCCCGAAAGGAACCGGCACCGGCCCGGGTCTGATCAGAAGGGCCAGAACACGGGGACCAGGAACACAGCAGCGAGCCCAAAGAGGATCAGCATCGGCAGGCCCAGCTTCCAGTAGTCGGCGAACTTGTATCCGGCCGGCTCCATGACCATCAGGTTGGCGGCTGTGGCTATCGGGGTGAGGAACGCCGCCGCGGCCGAGATGGTGAGCGACATCATCACCGGTCTGACGGATATCCCGAAGTCGTTGGCCGCGGTGATGGCGATCGGGATCATGATCAGGGCGGTGGCGGTGTTGGAGATCAGCTGACCGAAGGCGGCGGTGATCACGAACAGACCAAAGAGGAGCGCGTAAGGCCCGGCGTCTCTCACCACGTCGACGAGGCCACCGGCGATGTCTGCGGCGACGCCGGACTCTTCCACGGCCACAGACACCGGGATCAGGGCCGCGACCATCACCACAATGGTCCAGTTCACCGACCGGTAGGCCTGCCGCATGGTCATCACCCGTGTGAGGATGAGGGACCCGACCGCGAGCACCGCGGCCACCGACGGGGAGACGAGCCCGGTGGCGAGGAGTACGACCATGCCCAGCATGCTCAGGATGGCCCATAGCGACCCGGGGCCGAGGGGGAATGCCTGACGGCGAATCTCCTCAGGTTGGTCCACCACCAGCGCGTTCGACGGTTCGAACCGATCGAGGGCAGCCCAGGTCCCCTGGAGCAGAAGGGTGTCACCCACTTCGAGGCGGACTCCCCCGCCCTCGATGTTCGCCCCCTGTCGCTGTAGGGCCAGGACGACGAAGTCGCCGCTGCTCGTGGTCTCACCGGGAAACACGTGCTCACCGATGACTGGTGATCGGGGCGGGATCACCAGCTCGACCACACCGATACGACGGTCCATGAGCATGTCCTTGCCCCCCAGCACCGATGGCCTCTTCACCAGGCCGTGCTCATTGATCAGGTCCTCTATCTGCTGTGTCGTGCCACGCACCGTGATCACGGCCCCCTCGGGCATCGGGCTGGAGGGGTCCATCGAGCCGATGCGCCCGGTGACGTCCACGATCTGGACCACGTCAGCCAGGGCGGCGGCCGGAGTCCCAATCAGGGGGGAGCCTTCCGGGATCTCGAGCTTGGCCACCCATTCTCCCAGCCCGTAATGCTCGATGAGGGTCCGGGCATGGTCGCTGAGGTCAGGGGTGAACTTCTCCGGCTCACGCTCGGGAAGAAGACGTCTGCCGACCACCAGCACGATGGATACGGCAGCCACCACCAACGGTATCCCGACCAGGGTGAACTCGAAGTAGCTGAAGCCGGCTTCGCCCGCTTCCACGGCGGCGTCGGAGACCAGGATGTGGATCGGTGTGCCGGTCAGGGCAAGCTGTGAACCGGCGTGGGCGCCGAAAGCGAGTGGCATCAACAGCTTCGATGCGGGGATGTCCAGACGCACTGCTACCAGCACCACCATCGGCAACAGTGCCGCCACAGCGCCGTTTACGCCGATGAGTGCCGTCAGGAGCGCCACGATCAACATCATCACCAGGACGAGACGCGTCCGGCTCTCCCCGGCCTTGGCCGTCATCCACTGTCCTGCCCAGGTGGTCACGCCGGTCGTGTCGAGCCCTGCGCTGACGATGAACAGGGCGGCGATGAACATCACGGTGGAATCCCCAAAACCGGCGAACGTCTGCTCGAGGGAGATGACCCCGGTGGCTAGGAGGGTCAAAGGAGCCGCCATCGCGACGACCTCCACGGGCAGTTTGTTCCAAACGAACAGAACCACCAGTGCCGCCAGGACCAGATAGACGATGGCAGCGTCCGACATGACGGATGGTCAGGTCGAGACCGGGTACCCGGGCCCGAGCGGCAGGCCGAGCGCGAACCAGACGATGAAGAGGACGATCCACGCGACAGTGATCGCCAGGGCGTACGGAATCATCAACGAGATCACCGTGCCCAACCCGGACTCCTTCTTGTAGCGCTGAGCCACGGTGACGATGAAGGGCAGGTACACCATCAACGGGGTCAGCACGTTGACCGGGGAGTCGCCAACGCGATACGCGGCGAGAAGGGTCTGTGGCGCCACGTCGAGTCGGAGGAATATTGGGATGAACACCGGGGCGAAGATCGCCCACTTCGGAACCACTCCGGGGATGATGAAATCGAGGAGCACTATGACCAGGATGAACGCCACGAGCAGCGGCAGCGGGCCGAATGGCGCCGCTTCCAGCAAATGGGCCATCTCGATCGCGGCGACCCTGGGCATGTTGGTGTAGTTGAAGTATGCGATGAACTGGCTGATCATCAACAGCATGAACACCAGGCCGGAGAGACCGGCGAAGGTCTTGGTGACCCCGGCGATGACATCGTTGCTACCGGACAGCGTCTTCGCCCCCTTCCCGTAGCAGATCCCCCCAACGAGGAAGATCAAGGTGATTATGAAGATCAGGCTGTCCATGAACGGGGTGTTGCCGATGACCTCTCCTGTCTCAGGGTGGCGCAGCGGTCCCCAGGACGGAATTGTCAACAGGGCCACCACCGCGATCACGCCGAGCGAGCCGTACAGGGCGTAGCGCAAGCCCCGAGCTTCACCTTTCTCGTCGACCGTTTCGTCCTGCCCGTAGTCGACGCCGGCCTCCGACACGTCATATCGCCCGAGCCTGGGCTCGACCAGCCGCACCGTGACGAACCAGACCACAGCGGCGATGACGAAGCTCGAGACCACCGAGAAGAAGTAGTTGGCGACAACGGTCAGAGGCTCCCCGCCGGCGAGGGCGATCGCCTCGTTGCTGATCTCGGTGATCATGCTGTCCACGGGCGTGATCAGGAGGTTGACCGCGAATATCCCCCCGACTCCGGCGAACGCGGCTGCCATCCCGGCCAACGGGTGTCTCCCCAAGGTCATGAAGGCGGCAGCCGAGAGGGGGATCAGGATCAAATAGCCGGCGTCTGAGGCGATGCTGGAGAGCACTCCGACGAAGATCAGGATGAAGGCGATGAACTGACGCGGCGCCACGTTGACCAGCTTGCGTATCAGCGCCCCCATCATGCCGGCGTGCTCGGCCACACCGACACCCATCATGGCCACGAAGACCACCGCCACCACCGCGAAGCCGGCGAAGTTGTCTACGAACGAGGTGAAGAGGAACCGAATCCCGTCGAGAGTGAGGAGACTCACCACCGGAATTCTTTCGGTCACGATCTCGTACTCCGGGTCGTAGTTGCCCAGGTCGGGTGTTTCCGGGTACGGCTCGTCAGATCCGCCGAGCCCACCGTGCTCATCGATCTGCTCTTCGGTCGGCACGGCAACGGCGATCTCCTCTGTGGCGCTGACGTCGAGCAGATAGAGGATGTGGCTGAGAACGATGATGAAGATGATGAGATAGAGGAACATCAAGACCGGGTGGGGGACTTTGTTCCCCACCCGTTCGACACCATCGAGCGCCCTTTCCGTGAAGGACCGCTTCGCCACGTCTGCTTCGCTCGCCATTGTCAGTCCTTCCGGGTCTTCGGCGGCTTGAAGTTCATGGCAAAGTCGACGAGGAGACGGGCCCCGAACCCGGTGCACCCCGGCGGGCGCCATGAGGTGTCCCGGTCGTTCTGGGCGGTGCCGGCGATATCGATGTGGGCCCAGGGAATCGCCCCAACGAACTCCTCGAGGAACAACGCAGCGGTGATTGACCCGGCGTTGGGCCCGCCCAGGTTCTTGATGTCGGCCACGTCTGAGTCGAGCTCGCCGCGATATCGCCTCTCGAGCGGAAGCTCCCAGACCGACTCCCCCGTGGCCGAAGCGGCCGACTCGATCTGAGACACGATGTCCGCGTCGTTCCCGATGACTGCAGCGACCTGAGTTCCGAGTGCGCGCATAGCTGCCCCGGTCAAGGTCGCTATGTCCACGATGGCATCGGTCTTCTCCTCGGTCGCGAGGACCAACGCGTCAGCCATAACCAGACGGCCCTCTGCGTCCGTGTTCTTCACCTCCACTGTCTTGCCGCCGTAGACAGTCAGGACGTCGCCCATCGCGATCGACGTCCCCGATGGACGATTGTCGGTGCACATCAGATAACCGGTGACAGCCGTCTTGCAGCCAAGGGCCTCGAGTTGGAGCATCGCGGCCAGGATCGCCCCCGCCCCGGACATGTCGTTCTTCATCGTGGCGTGGACTTCGTCGGCGGGCTTGAGGGCGAGGCCGCCGGCGTCGTACGTGATCCCCTTGCCCACGAGGGTGAGATGTCCCCGCGGCCTGGATGGCGCGTAAGACAGCTTCACCATCCGTGGTTCCTCTGCGCTTCCGGCGTTCACCCCGAGGAGGCCGCCTCAGCCGAGATCGATCAGCTGTTCCAGGTCGTGGACCTCCACGTCCAGCCCGCGATGCTCACC
>JALDXM010000051.1:0-9632 GCA_032155085.1 Actinomycetota bacterium
GCTATGAGCTGGTCGCGCTCGCCTTCAGGCAGCCCTGACTCGACTTCGGCGCTTGCTTCGGCTAGAGCCTCTCTCGAGATGCCGACCGGTATGCGCTCGACATGGCCAAGGAGGCGGGCCGCCCTGGTCAGGTCACCTTCGTCGAGGGCGAGGCGGAGACCGAGCGCTGGGAGACGACCGGCGTCGGTCTCATCGTCGGAAAGGAGAAGACGCTCGCCGGCGACGACCAGGTGGCTCTTCGCGTCCTCCAATCGCCCCTCATCGATGAGCCCGCGGATGAAACGTGCTGCCGATCGAGTCGAGCAGGGGAGGTCGCCCACTTCGGCCAGAATGCGCGACGCATCGGCGAGATCGTCGATCGGGGCCGCGATGCCCAGGTCTTGTCTGGCGCCCCCGAGGTAATAGAGGGCGTGCCCGAGCCCGTGACGGGACCCGAGACCATCGAAGATCTCGACGCTTCGCGACAGGTTTTCCAGGACCCATTCGTCCTGACCCTTTCCGATGAGTGAGGTCGAGGTCATCATCGCCGCCGCCGCCAAGTATCCATCGCCGACTTCGTTGGCCTTGGCAATCGCACCGGCGACGTGCTCTCTGTTCTCATCGGGAGAAGCACCTCCGCCGACGGCGAGCATGAACTCGACCATCGCCTCATCCCACACTGGGTCCCACATCGGGTGTTCCGGGTTCTCGGCGATCATGTGGCGACCCTCGACCAACCAGGACTTCGCGTCCGGGTCCTGGACCAAGGTGGAGTAGATCATGCCCCGGGTGAGGGTCAGCCAGCCGATCAGCGCCCCGTCTCCTGAACCCCGGGCTTCCTCCAGACCCCGGTCGGAGTACTCACCGGCGATGGCGTCGCTGAGGAAGGTGGCGAGGAGGGCTGCCTCGAGCCATGCCTTTGCCGCAACGGATGGAGAGCACCCATCACTCTGTTCGGCCAAGGCCGTCACCAGGATGTCCTGACCCTCCACGTGCATGCTCGACTGGGCCCAGAACCAGGTCAGGTCGAAGCAGGTCCCGAGAAACCGATCTATCTCTCCGCGCTGGCGGAAGGTGGCCAGCGCCGTCCTGACGTTATCGGCCTCCAGGAGGAGCTCCCGGTTGGCCTGCGCTTGTTCCGGCCCGCGTAGCCGTGGGGCTGTCTCGGTCACCCGGGAAGAGAAGTACTCGGCGTGAGCCAGATGTACCTCTTCTAGTTCTCCCTCCTCGACAAGACGCATCTGACCGTACTGGCGGATCGGCTCGAGAAGCCGGAATCGGGAGACCCGGTCCTGCCGGCCCGCAATCACCAGGGACTTGTCGACGAGCTGGTCGAGCAGATCGATCACGTCCGGGCCGGCGCAGATCTCCTGAGCCGCGATGAGGTCGAACCCGCCGGTGAACACCGACAAACGCCGAAAAAGGGACGCTTCCTCCTCCGACAGGAGGTCGTAGGACCAGCCAATGGTGTTCTCCAGAGTTCGCTGTCGCCGGACCGCCGTCTTGGAAGCGGCGGTGAGAACGCGGAATGACTCCTCGAGCTGTCCGGCGAGATCGCCGATTGTCAGCGTGCGGATGCGGGCCGCGGCGAGCTCGATGCCCAGGGGGATCCCATCGAGACGACGACAGATGCGTGCGATCGCCTCTAGATCTGCTGGTGTGGGGTTGAAGGTCGGCTCTATCAGGGTTGCCCTGTCAACGAACAGGCGCACCGATTCCGACGAGGCCAGGTCCGACCCTTGCATGGGAAGCCCCAGAGACGGGACCCGGTACACGGTCTCCCCAGGCACACCGAGCGTCTCCCGGGAGGTGGCCAAAATGATGAGACCCGGGCTAGAGGCGAGCAGGTCGGTGGCGAGCTCGGAGGCCGCGACAAGCACATGCTCACAGTTGTCCAGGATGACGAGGAGCTTCCGATCGGCGAGATAGGCCTTGATCACCTGGACGAGCCCCATCCCGTCGCCGGGCCGCAGGTTCCACACCTCGGCCAGCTCGTTAACCACCAGAGCCGGATCCGAGATGTCGGCCAGGGCCGCCATCCAGATCCCGTCGGGGAACGAGTCTTCGAGACCCGACGCTGCCTCCATGGCGAGCCGGGTCTTCCCGGCGCCGCCGACCCCGGTCAGGGTGACGAGGCGGGACGACCCGACCATGCCTTTCACTGTCTCTAGCTCTTGTTTTCTGCCTACGAACGACGAAAGGCGTGCGGGAAGATGGACCCGCTCGACAAGTGCCGTGCGGAGCGGATCATGCACCTCGGGCAGGTCCGGATGTAGGAGCTCGAAGAGGTGTTCGGGGCGCTCGAGGTCCTTGAGGGCGTGCACTCCCCGATCGATGAGTGACATCGGAGCGGCCACCGATTCTCCGACCAGTTCGGCGGTAACACCCGAGACCAAGACCTGGCCGGCATTGGCGGCCGCCATGACCCGGGCGGCCCGGTTCACGTCCGGACCGAAGTAGTCGCCTCCGCGCTCGTACGAGGTGCCGGTATGCACCCCGATCCGGATGCTGATCGGTGGGCCCGGCCATTGCTCCGCGACGAGGCCCAGCTGAGCCCTGATCGCGGCGGAGAGGGCCGCTGCAGGAGTGGGGAAGGCGGCGGCAAAGGAATCCCCGGCGGTCGAGAAGACATATCCGCCAAGTTCGCCGATCGATTCTTCGAGGATGTGGTCGTGGGCCGCCAGGCTGTCGGCCATCCCCTTGCGATCCGCCTCCCACAACCGCGTCGATCCAACGACGTCACTGAACAGGAACGAGACGGTCCCGCTGGGCCTGGTGGGCACCGGCCGAGAGTATCGGCCTCGCTCGGCCACGCTGCGACATGATCGACGCGGCCGGATCCGATTCGGTAGCTTGATTCCAGCCGGAGCATGGCTTCGCAACCGAGGAGGACTGGCAAATGTGTTGTTTTGCGGCGATCTTGGTGCTGCTCGGTCCCCGTCTGGCCATCATCGTGTGGGGCATCGCCCAACCAGCGCGCTGGGAAGCCACCTTTTCTACATTCGTCTGGCCGTTGCTCGGCTTTCTCGTTCTTCCCTGGACCACCCTCATGTATGTGGCGGTTGCACCGTTAGGTGTGACCGGGTTCGACTGGTTCGGGATCGCCCTGGCGGTGATTGCAGATATCGCGTCGTACTCGGGCAGCGCGTGGGGGAACCGGGCTCGGATCCAGCACTACACCACGACCTACCCACCCGTGCCCCGCTAGAAGTCAGCCACTAGACCCCAGGGATGTCCTCTAGGGAGGGTGCGCCAGCCGTCACGTAGGTGGCGATGATGACCCCAGTGCTGGACACTTCGCTGTCCTCCAGTCGCATCCCGGTTGGTTGGGCGCCTGGCTCGAAGAGACGCTTTCCCTGACCAAGGACCACGGGGAATATGAACAGGTTGATCTCGTCGACCAGACCCGCCTTGAGAAGGGTCTGGATGAGGCCATGGCTGCCGTGGACCTGTAGCTCGCCTCCGGGCTGCTCCTTCAGCTTCTTGACGGCTTCGACCACGTCGCCCTCGATGGGATGGGCGTTGTCCCAAGTGAGCCCGTCAGGATGACTTGTGGCGATGTGCTTGGGGAGGTTGTTCAGGCTGGCCGCCACGACGTTGTCCTGGTCGGGGAATTGGGACCAGTACGGGTACATCATGTCGTAAGTGGTGCGGCCGAGGACAATGGCCTCAGCCCGGCCGAAGATGTCATCCACCCGCCTACCGAAATCCTCGTCGATGTGTGGGGTGACCCAGCCACCAAGCTCGAATCTCCCGCTCAGATCTTCGTCATGACCCCCAGGCCCCTGCATGACACCGTCGACGCTCACGAAAGTGGTCACGGTGAGCTTCATGGGATCTTCCTTTCGATCTCTTCCTACACCCTTACTACGAACGCGTAACCCCTCAAACGACAGCCCTCGCCCCCTATTTCAGTGACTGACCACTAGAAACCTGACATGACCAAATACGTCGCCCTGCTTCGTGGGATCGCACCGATGAACCCGGCGATGTCCAATGCCAATCTGCGTTCGGTTTGTGAAGAGGTCGGGCTCGAGAACGTGTCGACGGTCATATCCAGCGGCAACGTCGTCTTCGAGACCGAGGTGACGGATCGGGCCGGCCTCGAGGCCACCCTCGAGGCCGCATGGCCGGAGAAGCTGGGCTTCGAGAGCACGACGATCCTGAGGACTCAGGCCGAGCTTGAGGCACTGGTGGAGATGGCGCCTTTCGGCGATCTAGTCCACGGCCCCGGTTCCTATCTGCTGGTCACTTTTTCCAAGCATCCGCTCCAGGTCGGGTTCGAGACGCCCCATCACCCGGCCGACCGTGATTATCAAGTTGTCGCCACGACGACCCGAGAGATATTCACTGTCACCGACATGACAAGCGGAGGCACCCCGGATGTCATGGTCTGGGTGGAGACCCAGTTCGGGAAGCAGATCTCTTCCCGAACCTGGCTGACCGTTGCCCGCATCCTGAAGAAGATGGGCTGACGCTCCCGTTTCAATCCCAGGAACTGGGGGCTTGGCTGTTTATCGTTTTTCGCGATGGGAGCGATGGAGGCGGCGCGTACCCGGCGTGAGCCGGTGGCTCGGCAATGGAGCATTCCGACCCGGCTGACACTGGCTGTCGTCCCGATCGTGTTGGTGGCCGTGTTGCTCGGGGTCTTCCTCACATGGTCGCTCGCCTCCTCGGGACAGACCGCGATGGCGGTCACCGTGGGCACGGTGGTCGGCATCGTTGCCGTGGGGTCCCTCCTGGTCACTTTCCGGATGAGCCGGTCGCTCGGGACCCGGATCGGCGATGTCACACGTGCCGCCCGACGCATGGCCCACAAGGACATCGTCGAGATGCTGGATGCACTCAGGAATCCCGACACCAACCCTGCCGCAATTCCCGCGCTGGGCCTCGACACGACATCCGGCGACGAGGTCGGAGACCTTGCCCGGTCCTTCGAGAACATGCAACGAGCCCTCATCGACGTATCGGCCCGCCAGATGGAGTCGCTCCGAGTCGGTGTGTCGGGCATCCTCGTCACCCTGGCCCGCCGGAACAGCTCACTGGTCGACAGGCAGTTGGCTCTTCTCGACGAGCTGGAGGCAAGGGAGGACGATCCCGAGACGCTGGGTGGCTTCTATCAGGTCGACCATTTGGCCGCCCGGATGCGTCGCAATGCCGAGAGCCTGCTCGTGCTGGCCGGGTCTGACTCACCCCGCATGTGGGCCAAGGCCGCCGATATCTCCGATGTGGTGCGGGCCGCCCTCAGCGAGGTCGACGAATACCAGCGGGTCGAGCTCCTCGCCTTGGAGCCGGCCAGGCTGGCCGGGGGCGCGGTTACCGATGTTGCCCATCTCCTCGCCGAGCTCTTCGAGAACTCGGTCCAATTCTCGCCGTCCGACGAGCCGGTTCGCGTCACCGGCCTCTTCGACGTCGACGGCTACGAGCTGTCGATCACCGATCGTGGAGTGGGCATGACCGATCCTCGTCTCGCCGAACTGAACCGCATCCTGGAGCGACCGCCGGCTCTCGGATTGTCGGTCGAGCCCACGATGGGGGTCTACGTGGTGGCCAAGCTGGCCCATCGTCACGGGCTCGCTGTCCAATTGGTGCGCAACGTGCCCGGGATAACGGCCAAGGTGACGATCCCACGTGACCGTCTGGAGACGGATGGGAGAGCCGGGCCCGATCATGCGCTCGAAGTCGAAGTAATCGATCTGACCGAGCCCGAGATGTTGGAACCTCTGGGCGCGGCACCGCCGGTGGAGGAGGTCGAAGACCTGCCGGTTCGTGTGCCCGGTCAGGCATTCCGGGAGGAGGATCCTGCCCCCAGTGTCGTGGCCGGGGAAGGCGGAGGCACTCTCAGGGCGGCGTTGATCGACTACAACCGTGGCAGGGCCGAAGCCGGCGAGACCGGGGCGACAGATGTCTGAGGCGGCTGCCAACCTCGACTGGCTCCTGGAGCGTCTCTGCACCACGGTCCCCTCGATCCAACAGGCCGTGGTCGTCTCGTCCGACGGGCTCGCCCTCGCCAAGTCCGACGGCGTCGATCGGGAGACCGCCGAGCGCCTTGCTGCCGTGTCCTCAGGGATGATCGGGCTGGCCTACGGCTCAGCAGGGAGATTCGGGGCGGGTGCCGTTTCCAATGTCATAGTCGAGATGCAGCGTGGCTGGCTGTTCGTCACGGGGATAAGGCACGGGTCGCTGCTGTGCTGCCTGACGAGCAAGGAGATAGACCTGGGGGCGGTCGCATTCGAGATGTCCATCTTCGTGCAGAGGGTCGGGGACAGCCTCACCCCACCCGTGCGCGAGGAGCTCAAGGCGAGGCTGGTCCAGCCCGAGCCGGCATGAGCGAGACGCCCGAGACCCACGCGGGCGGGCGCATCGTCCGGCCATACACCATGACCGGGGGTCGAAGCGGGGTCGGGCTGCCTCCCATCGCCCTCGAGGCCTTGGTGGCCGTCACCCCGGCCGGGATGAGGATGCGAGGGCGGTTCCGATGGGAGTCGGCCGAGATCATCGCCCAAACCCGTAAGGAGACCGCGATCGTCGAGCTGGCCGCGATGCTCGAGGTACCGGTAGGGGTGGTCAGGGTCTTGACGGCCGATCTGCGGGACCAGGGCGCAGTCACGATCACCGAACCCCCGGGGGAGGCGGTCACCGACACTGCCGACTCCGACTACGCCGACCTGTTGCACAAGGTGCTCGATGGGATCAGGGCTCTCTGACCGTCCCGGGCTCACCCCGGTCAAGATCGTTGTGGCGGGAGGCTTCGGCGTGGGCAAAACCACATTTGTCGGAGCCATCTCGGAGATCGAGCCGCTGCGCAGTGAGGCCATCATCACCGATGCAAGCTCCGGGGTGGACGAGCTGGCGGTCGATGGGACGAAGACGGAGACAACGGTGGCGATGGACTTCGGTCGAATCAGCCTGAAGCACCGTCTTGTCCTCTACCTGTTTGGCACCCCGGGTCAGGACCGTTTTCATTTCATGTGGGACGAGCTGGCTCGGGGAGCCATCGGGGCGGTCGTCCTGGTCGACACCCGCAACATCGAAGCCTGCTTCGCCGCAGTCGATTTCTTCGAGAGGCGGGGCACGCCATTCGTGCTGGCCATCAACACCTTCCACGGCCGTCGAGTGCACGACCCCGAGTTGGTCAGGGAGGCGCTGCGGATCGGACCGGAGATCCCCATCGTCCACTGCGATGCACGGGTCAGGGTCGATGTCCAGAAAGTGCTGGTCGCGGTGGTCGAACACACTCTGGAACGTGTGATGAGCGAGGCCGCGGCTAGCTAATCAGTACCCCGCCCTAAGCCGGGATGCCCAGCGCCTCGGCCGGGTTGTCGAGCACGAGGTGCAACGGCTCGGCGGGAAGACGCAGTTCGAAGATGTTGTGCCCATCACCGGTGCGTCTGTAGGTGATGTCTCCATCCATTAGACGGGCCAGACGCCGAGAGACCGTCAGGCTCAGGCCTATTGCTGCCGGTCGGGTCGGGTGTGACCCGCTGCGTAGATCGGCGTTGAACATGTGCTCCCGCTCGGACACGGGGACCGACGGTCCATCGTCGATGACTGAGATCACCGTGTCGGGCCCGGAAGCCATCACCTCCACGTTCACCACTCGACCGCCGTAACGGACGGCGTTCGCCACGAGGTTGTCGAGGATCCGGATGGTGAGACTTGGGTCGGCCCACACGTGCTCGGCTCCCACATCGACAACCACGTTGCCGCCCCCGTCGACATCGGAAAGGGCCTCCCGACACAGCAGCTCTGCGTCGACCGAGCGGGCGATGTGGGGTGTCGACCCGGCCCGGGCCGACATGACGAGGTCGTCCACCACCGACGCGACCTGCCTCGTTTCCTCCTCGATGCGACGTACGACGGTCTGGAGGTCGACCGGGTCGCCGGTGGCCTGCGAGGTCAGGTCGAGCACGGACCGGATCGATCCACGGATGTCTTCGGCTATTGCCGCCACGAACACGTCCCGGCCTGTGACTTGCTCTTCGAGGCGGGTTTGTTCCCGTTGGCCTACCACGTCGTCCTCGAACTGGAACAGGATTGTGGCCGGTCGACTACGAGCGGATCGTATGAACGAGAGTGACGCCTTCCCCCATATCGCCCGTCCGTCGGCGGAGCGAAGGCGGAGCCACGTCTCGGCGAACCGACTCTCGGCGCTGCCCATGTCTTCCCAGAGCCTGCCCAGCAAATCGAGATCGTCGGTGTGAACGACACTTCTCACATTGGCGCTATTCACCGGACCAAGGTCTTCAGAGAGCGCCTTGTTGGCGTGAATGAACTCTCCTGACGGGGTGAGCATCGCCATCCCGGTCGAGGATTGATCGAAACCGATGCGAAACATGTCGGCCCCAGCCAGGCGGCGGTTTTCCGCCCGTGCCGTCATTCGCCACCCGGCGATTAGCAGCAGCACGAGCAGCACATCGAGGACGACAGCCGCAATGGGCAATGGCAGGTCGACCACCCCGGCACGGAAGATGATCGATTCCCGGTAGAGGGCCATCAAGGAGAAAACGTGAAAGCCGGCGACGTAGACCAAACCCACGACGAGGAGCCCGGTCACCCGGTAGAAGGAGATGGCGACGAGGGCGAGGAAGAAGGCGAAGAAGGATTCTGGGGAGCCTTCGAGATGTCTGACCAGGATCCCAGCGGCGGTTACCAACCCGAGCGTGACGGCGCCGGCAGCCACCAGTTGGCTTCTCGCCGCCAATCCGGCCGTCGCCGCCACCAGCAACACCAGGGAGCCGGCCACGATGTCCGGGACTGGCACTCCTTGGGTCAGGCCGACCACGGCGAGCACGGGCACCTGGGCCAGCAACAGGATCAGGAAGAAACGGTGCCGGGTGGCGAAGATCCTCGGGTCGGTTCGGTCCCCTCCCCTGGAGGGTCTCCTCTTCCCCGGGAAGAGTCTGTGACGCCTCGACATGCGAACACAGTATCTCCGCGGGCCCCTGGAGCCTGGTATCGGGTCCTTGGTCGCGGGGTGGTCCGGGAATTACCGTTTTCCCATGGAGATCCACGCTCTGATCGACCTGGCGTTGGGCAACGGGGATGAGCGGAGTGTCGAGCTCACGTCTTTGGAACCGGCTGAGGTCTCGGCCCCTGCGGTCCCCGCCTTGGGTCTGATGGTCACCGATCTCGTTAGCCACATCGGCGGTGCAACGGCTTGTCGGATGGCAGCCTCGTGGGACGGAGACGACTACCTGATCACGATCTCTTGGACCGGCCCTGAGATGGCGATTGGCGTGCTCGATCGGTTGCTGCAGGACATCGAGATGCCTCTGGCGATGGCTTCAGTCGCCCGTGTCGCCAGGAGCCAGGGAATCGGCGTGCGGTTTGTCCCAGGTCCAGATGCCGTCACCGCCCAGATCGAGGTGCCGTCGTCTCTAATCGGGCGGTCTGCTCAGGACGTTGACTCGACCCAGATGCTGGAACCGGTGGAAATCCCGTTCATCCCGCACGAGATGGAGCGTCGGGTCCAGGAGCGGGCCGGTTCCTGGCTCGATGAGAGCGAGGTCTTCCTCGAAAGGGTCTTTGCTCCACTCCGTACTTCACGTGTGCCCGTATCGGACGCGGGCCAAGGGGTGGTGCTGCAGGCGCGTGTCCCCGGCGAGACCTTCACCGATGCCGGGGACGACTCACCCAGCACCATCGCGGCA
>JALDXM010000052.1:0-9610 GCA_032155085.1 Actinomycetota bacterium
GCTGGCAAGCGAGCTCACCCTGGCCGGGGTGGATGTCGTGATAGTGGAGCGGCGTGTCGGCCACGAGCTCGAAAGCACGCGCGCAGGCGGTCTGCATTCACGCACCATCGAGGTGCTCGATCAGCGCGGCATTGCCGACCGATTCCTCTCCGAGGGCCAGACCCATCCGTTCGCGGGCTATGCCCAGACCTTCCTCGACATCGCCGACTTCCCCACCCGACACAACTACATCCTCGCTCTCTGGCAGAAAGACTTCGAGCGGATCCTGGCCACGTGGGTCGATGAGCTTGGAGTGCCGATCATGCGCGAACGTGAGGTCGCGGACTTCATTCAGGACGACGCCGGAGTAGCGGTCGAGCTGTCCGACGGCTCGTCGCTGCGTGGGGACTACCTGGTGGGGTGCGACGGGGCGCGCAGCGTCATCCGGAAGACGGCCGGCATCGAATTCGTCGGTTGGGACCCGACGATCAGCTTCATGATCGCCGAGGTCGAGATGGCGGAGGAGCCGGAGATCGGGATGCGGCCCGAGGGTGGCGGCATCGGTCCCGTCGATCGGGAGAAGGGCGGTGGGCCCTACGGGGTGGTGATCAGGGAACAAGAGGTGGAACACGACAGCGATCCCACTCTGCAGGATCTTCGCCAGGCCCTCATCGCCTCGTATGGGACCGATTATGGGGTGCACAGCCCTTCCTGGATCTCCCGATTCACCGACATGACCCGACAGGCCGAGTCCTATCGCAAGGGGCGGGTGCTGTTGGCGGGTGATGCCGCACATGTCCATGCCCCCATGGGGGGACAAGGCCTGAACATCGGGGTGCAGGATGCCGTGAACCTGGGATGGAAGCTGGCCCAGGTGGTCAGGGGAACGTCACCCGAGACGCTTCTGGACACCTATCACAACGAGCGACACCCGGTCGGAGCCCGTGTGTTGCACAACACCATGGCGCAGGTCGCGCTCAGCAACTCCGACGAGCGTCACATGGCCCTTCGCGACACGTTGTACGAACTGCTGAGGATGGACGAGCCAAGACGACACATCGCCGGGATGATCTCCGGTCTCGACGTCCACTACGACCTGGGCGAGGGTCACCCGCTGCTCGGGCGGCGCATGCCCGACCTCGACGTGAATACGGCCGACGGATCCACGCGGGTGTTCACCTTGTTGCACGAAGCCGGGCCCGTGCTCCTGAACTTCGGTGGGTCCAGCGGTTACGACGTCTCTCCGTGGGCGGACCGGGTCCGGTGGGTCGATGCCACCCACGACGGCGTGTGGGAGCTGCCGGTCATCGGCGAGGTCGCGGCACCATCTGCCGTGTTGATCCGACCCGATGGGTATGTCGCCTGGACGGGAGACGTCACCGACTCATCGCTGCCTGAGGCGCTTGCCTATTGGTTCGGGTCGGCGTGAGTGGCGACGACCAAGAAACTGTTTGCTCTCCTGGGCACACGGGGTAGAGCCACCGGATGGATCGCGATTCCCAGCCCGATCCCGAGTCCCTGGAAGAGCTCGGTGAAGTCGAGCGGCGGGTCGTTGAACGGATGCAGCATCCGGACAAGGCCCAAGAAAGAGAGTGGCTGGATCAGACCGCCCTGATGTATGGCGCGTTGATCGGCACCTCGGTGTTGATGGTGCAGCCGTTCATAACGGCCCCATCTCTCGATCTTGTCGCCACCATCAGTGTCGTCGCGTTCTCGATCGCCATCCCACTTCTGGCTGCGTTGATCCTGGTCAGCAGGCAGGAGACCTTCCACGGTCGTCGGACCAGGTCCACCTTGGTCACGATCAGCCAGGCGGTGGCCCAAGGCGCGGCAATCATCGGCTTGATTGCTGCTTTTTGGCACATTCACTGGATCGCCGGAGTCGGATTGCTGGTCAGCGGTTTGGTGGCGATCGCCATTCACTCGGCGGGTTTCTGGAAGCTCGAACTGGACGTTGCCTCCTCACCCGACGAGCCACCTGACTGAGGCGATCGCTCGCGACGAAACGGCTTCAGTGGCCGAAGGCTTCCTCCAACCACCAGGAAGGTTTGCTGGTGACCTTGGCGTCGATGAGGAGCGGCCTGTCCCTGCTGCCCCCCACCCAGTCGGCCAGAGGCGCGAGGTCCGCTGCCTCGCGCACGGTCAGCGCGTCGAAGCCAAAGCCCCTGGCCATCGACGCAATGTCGGTGGGCGGGAACTCGACGATGCTCAGGTCGTGGCCGTCTGGCCCGAAGTGGTGGACCTCGGCCCCGTAGGCATCATCGTTGTAGACCACGACGACCATTGGGAGGCCCAGTCGGGCCACGGTGTCCATCTCGGCGATGGACATCAGGCCGCCACCGTCGCCAAGAGCGGCCACCGGGACCCTGTCCGGCTGGGCCAAGGCGGCGCCGATGGCAGTAGCCAGGCCCAACCAGACGCCGAACTCGTCCGGGACAGACAGGTACATGCTCGGATGGCCCATGAAGTTGCCTGAGTCGACGCTGACGATCCGGTTGGGCGGAAGCAGGTCATCGAGAGCGATGGTCAATGTCCGGGCGTCGATCCGGTCACCGGTGGAGTCGTCCTCGTACGGCACGTCGCGCCAGCGGATTGACTCCGAGATGCGCACCCGAACCTCGTCGGAACGGTATCCGCCACGTACCCCGCCGATCTCCCCGAGCGCGGCCTCGGCGGTGGCTCGGACATCGCCCACCACTCCCAGGGCATTGGGCCGGTGGACTCCGATCGCCTCCGCCTCGTCGTCCACCTGGATGACCGTTGTCTCCCCTCCGATGAGACGGCCATGGCTCATGGTCCACATGTTGAGGGCACATCCCCATCCGACTATCAGGTCGGCGGCCATGATCAGTTCCTTGGCGAGGGGAGAGGCGAAGCCGCCTGAGACGTCGAGTGAGTAATCATTCCCATTGAACAGGCCCTTGGCGACCGCCGACGTCGCCAGCAATGCTCCTGCCGCTTTCGCCAGATCCTCGAGAGCACGCCGGCAACCCGGGCCACGGGCTCCGCGCCCCGCGACAAAGACCGGGCGAGCGGCCTTTTCCAGAGATCGAACCAGCAGAGCGAGGTCTTCGGCGGCGGGCTCCCGCGGCTCGGGGAATGGGGGCGTTGGCAAGGTCGGATCCGTGCCGGCATCCTGACCCTGGACGTCGAGAGGCAGATTGAGCACAACGGTGCGACGCCGTAGCCGGGCTGTGTCGATCGCAGCCATTGTGTCGGCGGCCGCGGTCTCCGCCGACTCCACAGTCATCGGAATCGCACCGACGGCTCGGGCCAGAGCCTCCTGATCGACATAGAAGTTGGAGTTGGGTTGGGTCGCGGCGGCTGCCAGCACCAGCATGGGAGTGCGGCTCTTGGCGGCCTCGGCGATGCCAGTCATGGCGTTGGTGAGGCCACATCCCTGATGCACCGTCAAGACCGCCGTCTCTCCGCTCATACGGGTGTATGCATCGGTCATCGTGGCCGCGCCGTTCTCGTGCCGAGCTGCGACGAAGGTCGCTCCCTGGTCGACCATGGCGTTGGTGACGTGGAAGTTCCCCGATCCGACCACGCCGAACACCTGCCGCACCCCCCGTTCGACGAGGATCCGGCCCACTGCCTCGGCGACTTGCATCAGACTTCTACGAGGGCGAGAACCCGCACTGGCGAACCCGAGCCGGTGAGGATCTTCAACGGGGATGCGATGACGACTGCGCCCGTGGGGGGTAGCTGGTCGAGGTTCTGCAATTGGGCGAGCCCGTACTTGCCGGCGCCAAGGAAGAAGGTATGACAGGGGAATGGGGGGTCGAAGGAGTGAGCTGCCCCCGCATCGGTCCCGATGGTCTCCACGCCGATCCCCTGCAAGGGGGACTCCTCTGAAACCCAGCGAGCGCAGTCCACCGACATGCCGGGACTGGTCGGCCCGGTCTCGGTGTTGTTGATCATCTCCGCCTGGGTCGACCGCGCCGACCAGCCAGTTCGACAAAGGAGCCAGCCACCTTCCGGGAAGGGCCCGTGTTCGGCCTGGAAGGCGTCGAGATGCTCCTTCTCGACGAGAAAGTTGGGATCTTCCCCCACCTCGTCGGTCACGTCGATGACCGCCGCAGGGGCAACGAGGGCCGACAACGGTACCGAGGCGATATCGGGCTGATCCTGGCCAGTGACCCAATGGATCGGCGCGTCGAAATGGGTGCCGGTGTGCTCTCCAGTGCGAAAGTTGTTCCAATACCACGCCGGCCCGCGCTCGTCGTACTTGCTGATCTCCTCCAGCTCGAATGTCGCGGTCTGGCCAAACTCGGGCGGCAGCTCCAGCAGGGGTGTCGCGCTCGACAACGGCGCCGAGAGGTCGACCAACCTCACAGACCCCGACGAGAGTGCGTTGGTCAGATCGTTTAGAACGGTCATTTCTCCTCCTTTGGTCCGCTGGCGCCCTGTCGAATCGGTGACGGACCCTATTTGGTCAGCTCCTTGAGGGCCGGGCGACCGATCGACCGAGTGGCCCGGTCGTCCGAGTCGGCGAGCCTCTCAGCAACGGAGATGGCCGCGTCCTTGAGACCGACACGCCTCTTGCCAATGGCGCGAAGGGCCATTGCGATGGCCTTGTCGACGAACGGCCGCCCGTCGCCCGCTTCGCGTTCGATCAGCTCCAGGCCGTGAGCGAAATGCTCGTCAGAAGCGTCCCGGTCGTGGATGGCGAGGCTCCAGACCAGTGCAAACGCGGCGCGTTTCACGAACTCCTCGTCCCGACCCGCCCACTCATCGACCTTGGCCCACCGCGCAGGTGTCCTGTCGAACAAGTTGAAGCAGACGGAGTCGACGATGGCCCAGTTGTCGAAATCGTCGGCCCAGGAATCCATCTGGTCCGGTGACACCAAAGGGGCGTCATCGACCAGCGAGGCGACGGTCCGGGTCTCGTACCAGCCGGCCTTCCAGAGTCCGAGCGCCAGGGAGTGATCGACCCCGAGTTGCTTGCTCAAGGTCTTCATGTGTCTCATGGGCACCCCCATGGCCCGATCGGTGTAGATCCCGTAACGCGGTCCCATGTTCCCCAAGGTCTCGTTGTCGGCATGAGCCTCGAGCCAGCCGATCGCCTCGGTCACGCGGTCTGGTGTCGGTGGCATGACGCCGAGTCAAGTAGGGCGGAAGCCCTTCAGGTGTTGCCGACGTGAGATGGTACAATACCCCCCTAAGGTATCCAGAAGAAGGGCTCCGAATGCGCGGATACGAGATCAACAAGGACGACTATCTGAAGCGGTTGGCGCGTATCGAAGGCCAGGTGCGGGGACTACAACGGATGATCAGCGAGGACACTTACTGCATCGACGTCCTCACCCAGGTCAACGCGGCATCGGCAGCATTGAAGGGGGTCGCCGTCGGACTGCTCGACGAGCACGTCAGACATTGTGTTCGTGAAGCGGCCGAGGCCGGCGACCAGCAGAGGGCCGACCACATGGTCACTGAAGCGACCAAGGCAATCGAGCGCCTCGTCCGCTCCTGAGCGAGAGCATCTGTCGATGAGTACACACGACCATCACCACCATCACGCCCATGGGGCCCCCACCGCAACCGAGGCGCCTATGGCGTCCGATCACCATCCATCATCGGATCACCATGGACATGACGCTCGCGGCGGGCATGACAAACATGCGGGTCATAGCGTGGCCATGTTCCGTGACCGGTTCTGGCTGTCTCTGCTCCTGACTCTGCCGGTCGTCTTCTACAGCGAGATGATCCAGGAGTGGTTCGGGTACACCGCGCCGACGTTTCCCGGATCGGAATGGGTCGCACCCGTCCTGGGAACGATCATCTTCTTCTATGGGGGCTCGCCCTTCCTGAAGGGAGCCGTTCAGGAGGCGCGCGACCGACAGCCGGGGATGATGCTGTTGATCGGCATGGCCATCACCGTGGCATTCGTGGCCTCGGTGGCCACGACGCTTGGTTGGTTCGAGCTCGACTTCTGGTGGGAACTCGCTGCATTGATCACCATCATGCTGCTGGGGCACTGGATGGAGATGCGGGCCATCGGCCAGGCCCAAGGAGCTCTGGCCGCGCTTGCCGAGTTGCTGCCCGACGAAGCGGAGCGTGTCACCGAAACCGGTACGGAAACGGTCTCCCTAGCCGAGCTATCGGTCGGTGACGTTGTCCTTGTGCGACCTGGTGGGCGCATCCCCGCCGATGGCGATATCGCCAGTGGAGAGGTCGAGGTCGACGAGTCGATGGTCACAGGTGAATCGAATCCGGTGGCCAAGGGGCCGGGCGACGCAGTGATCGCAGGGACCGTGGCCACGGACAATTCGATCAGAGTGCGGATCTCCGCCGTCGGTGATGACACGGCACTTGCCGGCATCCACCGGCTCGTCGCTCAGGCACAAGAGTCCCGATCGCGCGCCCAGGTTCTAGCGGACCGGGCCGCAGCCCTCCTCTTCTATGTCGCCTTGGCCGCAGCGGTCATCACCCTCGTTGCTTGGCTGATTGTCGACCAGCCCGATCAGGCTGTGGTGAGAACGGTCTCGGTCCTGGTGATCGCCTGTCCCCACGCTCTGGGGCTGGCCATCCCCCTCGTGATTGCGATTTCGACATCTATGGCCGCCCGCAACGGGATTCTGGTCAAGGACCGGCTCGCACTCGAGCGGATGCGCAACGTCGACATCGTTCTCTTCGACAAGACCGGCACCCTCACCAGGGGGAGCCACCGGGTGAGCGGTATCGTCTCGACCGCCTCCGATGACGACCGCTTGCTCGCTCTTGCGGCGGCAGTCGAATCGGACTCCGAGCACCCACTGGCCAAAGCCATCGTCACCGCCGCGAAGGCACGTGGCCCGATACCGATGGCGTCCGGCTTCAACGCGATGAGTGGTCGAGGGGTCGAGGCTGTCGTCGACGGGCAGCACGTCGCGGTCGGTGGCCCGGCCCTCCTCAACGAGCGTGGTCTCGAGATTCCCGCATCGATAGAGCAGGCAACCGAAGATTGGAAGGCGCGGGGCGCAGCCATCCTCTATGTCATCGAAGGTGGCCAGGTGATTGGGGCTCTCTCCACCGAAGATGAGATAAGACCCGAGTCCATCCAGGCCGTGGACGAACTGCACCGGCTCGGAGTGAAGGTGGCGATGATCACCGGTGACGCCCGACAGGTTGCCGAGGCAGTGGCCGCCGAGTTGAACATCGACCAGGTGCTCGCCGAGGTCCTCCCTGAAGACAAACACTCGAGGGTCGCCGCGCTGCAAGAACAGGGATCGAAGGTGGCGATGGTCGGTGACGGCGTCAACGATGCTCCCGCCCTTGCCCAGGCAGACGTGGGAATCGCCATCGGCGCCGGCACGGACGTCGCCATCGAATCGGCCGGAATCGTGCTCGCCTCCGACGATCCCCGTGGCGTTGTCGCCGTGCGGAGGCTCTCTCAAGCCGGCTATCGCAAGATGATCCAAAACCTGGTCTGGGCCACCGGATACAACGCGGTGGCAATCCCGCTGGCCGCTGGAGCCCTGGCCTGGGCCGGAATCGTGCTCGGGCCGGCTGTTGCCGCGGTGCTGATGAGCGCATCCACCGTGGTCGTGGCCATCAACGCCCAGTTCCTGCGTCGACTGGATTTACGCCCGGGCCTCTGACTGGGATTGATCGTCCATCGCCGCCCACGATCTGTGGAGCTGACGGAGGTGTGGGGGCGGTATCAAGTCAGAGGTGAGGAGGGCCAGCAGTTCGTCGTCGATGCCGAGACGCACCAGACGGGCGATCTCCTGCCACTCCACGAGCTCCTCAGGGTCGGCCCGGTCCCCCATGTCGACTAGCTCCACTAGTCGTCCCGGCACGAACGCAGGGCCGATTCGCTGCCAGGCCAATGCATACATCTCGGCCCGGATAGGGAGCATCTCGGACGCCGCTCGCCATGCCCCGGCATGAAAAGACTCATCGATCTCTGCCCTGGCCGAGGCGAGCCGGAAGCGATCGTCGTCCGACATCGACCGGGCGCGTTCGACCAGGGCGTCGATCATCTTCTGTGTCTGGTCTCGATCGGTCATTCGCGTGTCACGCGCCCAGGCGACGCACCAGGCGGGAGGTGTAGGTTATCTCTGCTCTGCAAACGGAGAAGGAGGGCACATGGCCGCCATCAGCCGTCGCGACTTCTTGCAGAAAGGTGCCGCCGTCGTTGTGGCGACTCTCGGTTCCACCGTCGGGCCATTCGCTGGATTGTCCGCGCGTGCCGCCAACGGGCCCAAGGTCGCCGCGGAGAACGGGGGTTATGGGCCCCTGGTTCCTATGGCCGACCTGCGGGATGGGGTGCAGCGTTTGTTCCTCCCCGAAGGGTTCCACTACCGGTCGTTCGGGGTTCGGAACATCGCGCTCACCGAGGAGCCGACGTTGACTCCTGGTCGTCACGATGGGATGGCTGTCTTCTCGTGGAAGCAAGGGAAGGTCCGACTCGTCAGGAACCACGAGCAGACCCAGCCGAATCCAGTCGGCGCCTTTGGGGATGTGAGCGTGGCCTACGATCCGGCAGCTCCGGGAGGCACCACCACCCTCGAGATCTCACCGACTGCCGACCAAGTCAGCAGTTGGGTGAGCCTCAACGGAACCACCTTCAACTGTTCCGGCGGCGCCAGCCCGTGGGGAACCTGGCTCACCTGCGAGGAGACACCGAACGGTGTGGACCAGCAACGGAGCTTCCTGATCGGTCCCGATGCTCCGGACGATCTGAGTTACACCCAGAAACACGGCTACCTGTTCGAGGTCCCCGTTTCCAGGGGCCCGGGCGAGCTGGAGGTCGCCGATCCAATCGTGTCCGCCGGGCGCTTCGCTCACGAGGCTGCCGCCGTCGACCCGTCGACCGGCGATGTGTACATGACAGAGGACGACTTCGCGTATGGATCCGGCTTCTATCGCTACCGCCCGCCCAACCGGCCAAAACAGGACAAGCGGATCGCCGACGGAGGTGAATTACACATACTCGGGGTGATTCCCCCCGGCGCTTCTCAGCCGGTGACGATGGATCTCCACACCGACCAGGTTCCCGGGACGACCTATCAGGTGGGCTGGATTCGAATCGAGGATCCGGATCCGGTCTTCGCTCCCGGCTTGAGCAACGACGAGGCGGCGCGGATCGTGTTCCAGGAGGGTGAGGAGAAAGGTGCCGCCCGATTCTCCCGGTTGGAGGGGATGGACTTCTTCAACGGGAAGATCTTCTTCGTGTCCACCGAGGGAGGCGGCCCATTCGACTCGGATCCTCCACCCAACGCCAGCGCCGGATTCGGTGACGGGTATGGCCAGGTCTGGATGTATGACATCTCCCAGGAGACATTGACCCTGGTGTTCGAGTCACCCGGACCGGACGTGCTCGATTTCCCCGACAACATCATCGTTTCGCCGCGTCGCAAGAGCGTGATCCTGTGTGAGGACAGCTCGGGGGGCAACATGCTCCGTGCCCTGACGAGAGACGGAGAGATATTCGACTTCGCCCTCAACAACATCGCGGGCGGGGTCGACGAGTTCTCCGGGGCCACTTTTGGGCCGGGGGGTCAGGTGCTCTACTGCAACATGCAGGCCAACGGGATCACCTACGCCATCTGGGGGCCCTGGAGTAATGGCCTGATATAGGCCACATCTGGCTTGGGGGCCGCTAGTGGTGGTCAGGGACGGCGTCGATCCGTCGACCTCCGGT
>JALDXM010000053.1:0-9604 GCA_032155085.1 Actinomycetota bacterium
CCACCGGTCTGAGGCGCCACGTAGATGGCGGCGGAGCTCAGCTCCATCGCCTTTTGCAGGTCGTCGACCCGCCCCAGCCAAACCGGGCCCTCGTCGTCTCGACGGGAGCCGATCACGACCAGTCGCGCTCCTGGATGCGCCGACTCCACGGTCTTCCAGGCTTCGAGGATGACGTCGAGGCCTTTTCGTGGCTCGTCTCGCCCCAGGAAGACGACCTTGATGGGGTCGGGAGCGATGTCGACTCGCATCGCGTCCACATCGAGGCCGTTGGGGATGATCCTGGGCTGAAGGGACGGGGGAAGGGCTGCGGCCGCAGTCCGACTCACCGCCGTGGTGACCACGGTGTTCCCGAGAGCCCTGGGCAGGATGGGTCGCGCCAGGTCATACGTGAGACGGCCCAGACGCCCGGGAGACGCATGAAAGGTGCTCACCACCGGCGGACCGGCATGGCTGGCGAACAACGACGCCAGCGGCATCAACGGCTCGTGAACGTGGATCAGATCCAGATCGGAGGATGCCGACCGGATCCTGCGCCGTGATCTTGGATCAATCGAGATCGGCACCATCGAACCGTTGCCCGGCACCGAGAAGCTGGCACCGAGATCCACTCCATCCACCCCATCGGGCAATCCCGGTCCGATCACCAGAGGCTTGTCGCCGACTGCGCCGAGATGACGGGCCAGCCCGAGGACCTGAGCCTGCACGCCACCAGGCAACGAAAGGTCGTAAGGGCTGACCAGTCCGACCCGCAGCGGGCTCATCCCGGCAGATTCCCTCCCTGGCCCGTCCGTTCCTTTCGCCCTCCCCAACCAGCCGGTCTGATGGCCAGTTGGGCTGGACGAGATGCCACTGGTGTGGGGCCACCCTGATCAGCGACTCCATCTCCGTGGCCAATGCCTGCGTCATGATCTGGACCTTCTCGGCCCTCGTACCCTCCTCAGGCACGGGGATTGCCGGCCTGATCACCACGAAATAGCCGTCGTCCCCGTCGTAGTACGAGGCAACCGGGAACAGCGGGGCCCCGGTGCGGATGGACAGGGTTGCGGGGCCAGGAGGAAGCGTCGTCGTCTCCCCAAAGAACTCGACCTCGACCCCGCGTCCCTTCAGGTCGCGGTCGGAGAGGAGGGCGACGGCCTTGTTGGCGCCGAGGGCAGCTTCCAATGATCTCATCACCTCGGTACCTCCGGTCGCGAGCACGATCTCGATCCCGAAGTCGGCCCTCATGTCGGTGAACCAATCGGTGATCTTGGTGTTTGGGAGCTTCTCGGCGACTGCGACAACCGGCACCTTCTCGGTCACGGACACCGGAGCCGCTACTTCCCAATTTCCCATGTGAGGCAGGCCGTAGATCATTCCTCGACCCTCTTCGCGGGCCCCGATGATGTGCTCCAACCCCTCGACGCGAGTCTGGCCCTTCAGTTCCTCGACCCGGCTCCCCCGCACCCACAAGGCCTCGGCGTAATAACGTCCGTACGACCTCATGACTGCCCGGCCCGCCGCCTCCACGTCGGCGCCGCTCCCAAGGACCCGCCTCATGTGGCGCTCCGCCATGCGACGACGACCCGGGTCTGTGGCATGCCAGACCCGGCCGATCAGTCGGCCCATGGCGCGGGCAGCCGAGGATGGGAGCAGCCCGATGAGGCCGGCCCCGACGCGCAGGGCGAGATACCCGGGGAGATCACTCACTCGAACGAACGGTAGGTGTCGACGAAGCGCATCAAGGCGGTCAGCCACACCAGAACCACGAAGACCCACAGCATCGGTTCCATGAGACCGATCATCAACCCGACGGTGAAGAGGAGCACACGCTCCGCACGGCCCATGAGGCCGACCTTGCCGTTGAACCCCTCCGCTTCGGCGCGGCTCCGGATGTAAGGCACCAACATCGCCCCTCCGATGGCCAGGCTGATGAGAAGCAGCACGCCCGCATCACCGGTCTCCCGTGCCACTGCCACTCCCAAACCGGCAAACGCGGCTATCTCACCCAGGCGGTCGAATACCGAGTCGAGGAAGGCACCTCGGGCGGTGACGGTCCCGGATGCCCTGGCCACCGACCCGTCGAGGCCATCGAGGATGGAACCGATCAGGACGATGAGGGCACCGGATCGGATCGCCCCCGTCGAGATCACCACCGACCCTGCGATGACGATGCCGAGGCCGACCGAGGTCATGAAGGTGGGTGTGACCCCAACTGAGGCCAGCGCCTTGCCTATCGGCTCGATGAACCGGGTGACCCGGGGCCGTACCCGTGTGTCGATCACGACGGAGCAAAGTAGCAGGCCAGCCCTTGTGGTCCGGTCCCGGGGCAGGGTTAGGATCGGCGTTTCAACCCAGGTGGAGGTCAACTTGTCAGCCGAGAAAGTCCGTAATGTCGCTCTCGTCGGACATGGCGGGAGCGGCAAGACGACACTGGCGGAAGCCCTCCTGTTCGTTGGGGGCGCAACCACCCGGCGTGGAAGCGTCGAGCAAGGGACGACCATCCTCGACTACGAGCCCGAAGAAGTCGAAAGAGGGATCTCGCTCGGTCTGGCGACGGCCACGCTCACCTGGGGCGAGCACCAGATCAACCTGATAGATACGCCTGGGTCGAGTGACTTCTCCGGCGACGCCCGCGCCGCACTGCGGGCCGCCGACCTCGCCCTGTTCGTCGTGTCAGGAGTCGACGGGGTGGAGGTGCAGACCGAGCAGTTGTGGAAGGTGGCCGAGGAAGAGGGCATACCCAGAGCCGTCGTCGTCACCAAACTCGACCGCGACCGTTCCTCCTTCGAACGGGTCCTGGAACAGCTGCGCGAGTCGTTTGGCAAGGCGATCGCCCCGATCCAGGTCCCTATCGGAAGCGAAGAGGGGCTCCGCGGTGTCGTCCGCGTCGCCAGCGAGCGGGCCTACGAGTACACCGAAGGGGAAACGTCCGGTAAGGAGGTCGATCTGCCCGACGAGGTGGCCGACCTGGTCCACGCTGCCCACACCGCCCTCGTCGAGACGGTCGTCGAGACCGACGACGAGATGATGGAGGCCTACTTCGAAGGCAAAGAGCCCTCGAGGGAACAGATCGTCTCCACCATCCACCACGGGATCGTTGCCGGCGATATCCACCCTGTCCTCGTGGCATCTGCAGAGAAGATGATCGGGATCGATCTCCTCGCGGAGTTCATCGTCGATTATGGGCCGGACCCCCTGGAACGCTCGTTCCCCAAGCTGAGCAGCGGCGAGGCTCTCGAACCGAGCACCGACGGGCCCACGGTCGCCTACGTCTTCAAGTCGGTATCCGACCCCTTCGTTGGGCGGATCTCGCTGTTCCGCATCTATTCCGGCAACGTCAAAGCCGACCAGGATTTGGAGATCGCAGGCGGTGGGAAGGTGCGCCTCCACAGCCTGTTCACCCTTCAGGGCAAGGACCACAATGACGTGCACGAGCTGCCCACCGGCGGGATCGGCGCCGTGGCCAAGATCGACACGATCCGGGTCGGAGACACGTTGCGCAGCGCCGGGACCGATGTCGCCATCGCCGGGGTCACATATCCGCGCCCGGTGGCGGAGCTGTCGATCACCCCCCATTCACACCACGACGAAGAGAAGCTATCCACCGCACTCCACCGCATCGAAGAAGAGGATCCGACGATCCGGATCGAGCGCCGTGCCGACACCGGTGAGACCATCCTCGCCGGGCTCGGCGACACACATCTGGATGTCACCGTGGCACGAATCCATCGCAAGTTCGGTGTCGAGGTTGACACCTCCCTGCCTGTGATCCCGTATCGCGAGACCATCACTGCATCTGCACAGGCGGAGGGCAAGCACAAGAAGCAGTCGGGTGGCCGTGGTCAGTTCGGGGTGGCCCTCGTCAAGTTCGCCCCACTCCCCCGTGGCAGCGGATATGAGTACATCGATTCGGTCAAAGGTGGTTCGATCCCACGTCAGTTCATCCCCGCGGTCGACAAGGGCATCCAGGAAGCCTTGACGCGGGGGATCATCGCCGGGTACCCGGTGATCGACGTCTCGGCCGAGGTCTACGACGGGAAGTACCACTCGGTCGACTCGGACGAGATGTCGTTCCGCATGGCCGGCATCCAGGCGGTGAGGGCGGCCGCTGGCGACGTGAAAGCGATACTGCTCGAGCCGGTGATGAAGGTAACGGTGACGGTGCCGGAGGACCATCTCGGCGACGTCATGGGTGATATCAACTCGAAACGAGGCAGGGTGCTTGGCATGGAGGGTGATGGCATCCTTCGATCGGTCGTGGCAGAGGTGCCGATGGCCGAGATCCAACAGTACGCCGCAGAACTGCGATCATTGACCTCGGGTCGAGGCACATTCGACGTGGAGTTCGATCATTACGCCGAGGTTCCTCACAACGAGGCCCAACAGGTCATCGCTGCCGCCAAGTCGGCTGAAGACTGAATCGGAGAGAAAGGACTGGTATGGCTGACGCCGTCATCCGCTTCGGGGACAAAGAATCCCGACTCGAGGTGGTGGAGGGTGTCGAGAGCCATATCGCGGTGGACATCAGCCGGCTGCGGTCCGATGTCGGGCTCATAACCCTCGACCGGGGCTTCGCTAACACCGCCGAGAGCGAGTCGGCGGTGTCGTACGTCGGTGGTGAGGAGGGTGTCCTCCATTACCGCGGCTACCTGATCGAGGAGCTGGCACAACACGCCTCCTTTCTCGAGGTGGCCTATCTGTTGCAGTACGGCGAGCTGCCAACCAAGACCGAGCTGGCTCAGTATGAGGAGTCGATCTCACAGCACACCCTGCTCCGCGAGGACATGAAACATCTTTTCGAGGCGTTCCCCCACAAGGCCCACCCGATGCAGATCCTCGCCTCGGCTACCTCCGCCCTGGCCACCTATTACCCGGATGCACTCGACCCACACGACGAAGAGTCAGTCGACATCAGTTCGAGGCGTCTCTTGGCAAAGACACCGACGATGACGGCCTGGTCGTACAAGTACGCGGTACACCAGCCCTACACGTATCCGAGGAACGATCTCGGCTACCTGTCCAACTTCCTTCACATGATGTTCTCGGTGCCGGCCGAGCCGTACACGGCCGACCCGGTCGTGGCGCGGGCCTTGAACATGCTTCTCGTCCTCCATGCCGATCACGGCCAGAACTGCTCGACCTCGGCTGTGCGGCTGGTGGGATCGAGCCAGGCCAATCTCTTCAGCTCTGTCGCAGCGGGCATCCACGCCCTCTCCGGACCTCTCCATGGCGGCGCCAACCAGGAGGTCCTCGAGATGCTGGAGGAGATCGTCGTCGCCGGTGGAAACGTCGCCCCGTTTGTCGCCCGGGCCAAGGACAAAGAGGACCCGTTCCGCTTGATGGGCTTCGGCCACCGTGTGTACAAGAACTTCGACCCGAGGGCCAAGATCATCAAACGCGCCGCAGACGACGTGCTCGACGCTCTCGGCATCGACGATGACCCGCTTCTCGACGTGGCACTTCAGCTAGAGGAAGTGGCCCTGTCAGACGATTACTTCGTCGAGCGCAGGCTCTACCCCAATGTCGACTTCTACTCGGGGATCATCTATCGGGCAATCGGGTTCCCCACCGAGATGTTCACGGTGTTGTTCGCCCTCGGACGGCTCCCCGGATGGATCGCACAATGGCGCGAGCTGCTGTCCGATCCCACAACCCGGATCTTCCGGCCGACACAGATCTACGTCGGGCCGGAGCGGCGCCCCTACGTGCCGATCGACCAGAGGGGCTAGCGGGCCTCTAAACGCCCTCCACGGCCTCGACATAAGGCTCGTCGGCCACCTCACCCGATACGGCATCCACCACCACCAGGGCACGCTTGTCCGGTGGCTCCTCGGCCGAGTAGAGGACCACGCTCCACCGCGGTCTCGACCTGATTCCACGGAAGGTCACCGCGGCGGAAGCATGCCCCACCGGAAAGTCGACTGCGGCACCGGCGAGCGAGAGCGCCTGATGCTCGTCGACAGCCAACGGCCAGGCGGAGGCGAAGTTCCACACTGCAAGCGCGAGGAGGCCGATAGCCGGCAGCCAGCCGCCGTCGATGAGAACCATGGCGATCACGGCAGCGGCCACGAAGACCCAACCGGAGATCCGACGCCGCAGCGGGGATGGGAATCGGTAGGGACCGACGACGTTCGAGTCGAGCTCTTCCTCGATGGCCAGGGACTCGGCCAGATCCCTCTCGATGTGGATCCCGGACCGGTCGACCCTCGGGTCTTCCTGCTCAGCCATGGGTATCGGGTGATACCACGCGTGGGTCTGGAGGTCGGCCCCCAGGTATCACAGCCATTTGGACGAGCCGGTTGGTCGCCTCGATCAGGGGCACGCCCCTGGTGTCGCGCTCCTCGCCGTAGAGACGCAGGCCCACCGTCGAGCCGGACACGTCGTCGTCACCCACCACGATCACGGCGGGGTGCTTCTGGGTGAGTGCCTTGCGAATCTTGTCACCGACGGTGTCATCGCCAGTATCGATCTCCACTCGCAGCCCGCCGTCACGGAGCCGGTCGGCCACCTGCCCTGCGTACTCTTCGTGACGGTCGGCCACCGGGATGATGGAGACCTGAACCGGCGCCATCCACATCGGAAATGCCCCGGCATGGTGCTCGATGAGCACACCCATGAAACGCTCCAGCGAACCTGCCTTGGCGCAATGAATCATGTAGGGACGCTCGGCGACGTTCCCGGCCGCCGTGTACTCGAGGCCAAAGCGCTCGGGGAGGATCAGGTCGAGCTGAATCGTCGAAAGTTGCCAACGGCGGCCGATGGCGTCTTTGACATGCATGTCGATCTTGGGGCCGTAAAAGGCGCCTTCCCCCTCCGCTATCCGGAAGCTGACCCCGGAGTCCTCCAGGGACTTGGCGAGGGTCTTCTCGGCGAACTCCCACCGATCCCGCTGTCCGGGCGGCGCCTTGTCCGGCTGAGTGGACAGGTCGGCCTCGAACTCGGTGAACCCGGCGTCCTTGAGCCACGTGATCACGAAGTTGAGGTGCAATGCCAGCTCGTCGGCAAGCTGATCCTCGGTGCAGAAGGTGTGAGAGTCGTCCTGGGTGAAGCCCCGAGCACGCAGGAGGCCGTGGACGACGCCTGACTTCTCATAGCGATACACGGCGCCCAGCTCCGACAATCGGACCGGAAGATCGCGGTAGGAGCGGGCCCGGCTCCGGTAGACCAGGATGTGGAACGGGCAGTTCATCGGCTTTACCCGATATTCCTGGTCGTTGTCCAACGACATCCCCGGGTACATGTAATCCGCGTAGTAGTCGAGGTGGCCGGAGGTGGCCCACAGGTCGGACTTCGCCAGGTGCGGGGTGGAAACGAAGTCGAATCCAAAACGCTGGTGCAGTTCCCTGCTGTGATCCTCGATCACCTTTCGCAGCATGCCCCCCTTCGGATGCCATACCACGAGACCCGAGCCCAGCTCCGGAGGGAAGCTGAAGAGATCGAGCTCTGCGCCCAGACGACGATGATCGCGCTTCTCCGCTTCCTCCAGTTGGGTCAGATAGGCGTCGAGGTCTTTGGCCGTCGGCCACGCTGTCCCGTAGATCCGTTGCAGCTGATCCCGCTTCTCGTCGCCCCGCCAGTAGGCCCCCGAGCTTCGCAGCAGCTTCACCGCCGGGATCCGGCCGGTAGAGGGCAAATGCGGGCCCCTGCAGAGGTCGACGAAGTCCAGGTTTCGGTAGACGGTGACGTCTTCGCCGGATGTCACTTCGCTCGGCTCGACGCTCTCGATGATCTCGATCTTGAACGGGTGATCGGCGAACACGTCGAGAGCGTCGGCGCGAGACAGCGCCTCCCGCGCAAATGGCTGGTCGGCTGCGACGATCTCTCTCATCCTGGCCTCGATCCGCTCCAGATCATCAGGGGTGAACGGCTCGGCCACTTTGAAGTCGTAGTAGAAGCCATCTTCGATGGCGGGGCCGATAGCGAATGTCGAGCCCTCGAAAAGACCAAGGACCGCTTGGGCAAGGACATGCGCCGAGGAGTGCCGGAGGACGTCCAACCCGTCCTTGGAATCCAGGGTGACGACCGCGAAGTCCCCCGAAGCACCTAGAGGGCGGGACAGGTCCCATAGCTCACCGTTGAGCTTGACCGCCACCGCTGATCGGGCGAGACCGGCCCCGATCGAACTGGCGACATCCAGCCCGGTCGCATCGTCGGGATGCTCGTGGACTGTTCCGTCTGGATAACGAAGCTCTAGTGACACCGGGTTATCTCGCTACTCTGAGTGGGGTCGGCATGAGGCTAATTGCCTGCAGGACGGAAGCCGCCACAAGGGGGAAGTGACACCTGATGGAAGCAAGAGAGCTGGTGACGAAGCTTCATCCGGACGCGCTTGTGAGGGAGCTCTCGTCGGGTGCCAACAAGGTGTTCCGTGTCATCGAGGGCGAACAGAGCACCATCGTCAAGGTCTATCCAGTGGCGTCAAGAGAGCGGCGCGAGCGCCACGCTCTCGAAGCTCTGGCAGATCTCCCCACGGTCCCCAAGATCATCGAACACGGGACCCACGACGAGATGGCCTGGCTCCAGATGAACGATGCCGGACACTGGAACCTGGCCAATCTGCCCAAGAACCTGGACACGATGGAGGCTGCAGGTGCTGCTTTGCGAGGAATTCATGACTCCAATGCAGACATCACCAACCTGGCGGCCGGCATCGACGCCGACTACGTGCTGAGCCATTACCGGTCCACCATCGAGCGTCTTGGGCGTTATCGCCGTCGATTCGGGATGGATCAAGCCGTGCTCGATCGGGCACTCTTGCTGGAGCCGCCAATCGCAACGGACCCCGTGCCGGCCCACACCAAACCCACTCTGTCCAAGTTCGTCATCGACGAGTCAGGTGCGATCACGATCGTCGACTGGGAGTGGGCGACCAAGGCGCCCAAGCAGTGGGACCAATCCCTCGCCACCTGGCGAATTGCCGCCAGGATCGGTGAGGACGCCGCCGCCGCCTTCCGCAAGGGCTACGGGGCCGACATGCCCGAGAGCAGCTATCGGCCATGGGTGGCCTACCACTCGGCGATGATGATGCTCGAGGCAGCCGAACTGCGGGAGGGCAAGCTCGGCGACCTGAGTTATCTCGTCGACGACCTCACCGAGGCGGTCGTCGGTACCTGACCCGGCCTCCGCCCGCGACCCGATCCAAATCCACGGTTCCGGACACCTCTGCCCTTAGCCTCATCGGCGAGAAGCAAGGAGGACGGACTGTGTTCGAAGTGTTGGTCGCGGTCACAGCCACGAGTGGTCTGTTCGCCCTGGCCAAGGGGATAAGAGGCAACCACCAATACCGGGTCGATCCGCAGTTGGTTGTGCCACGGGATGAGCGGGGGGACGACCTTCCCTGTCCATGGTGTTATGCGCCAACCTTCGAGGAGGACACCCGCTGCACCGGGTGTGGCCGGTCTTTCGGCTGAGGCGCATTGGGGCGTTCGGCCCTTAAGTGGCCCGTCGAAGGACTACTGGTGGGGTGTCTCCGGCCCTCGAAGCCCCTTGCTGCGTCGAAGTGCTCACCGCAGCTCCCCGGCTGCGACTGCGCGCTTCTCCTTGCTAGATGACTCCGATGCCTCGGAGACACCCTCACCCTATTCCTCCGACAGACCCCTAGAAAGCGCCGCCGGCTCATTTATGG
>JALDXM010000054.1:0-9461 GCA_032155085.1 Actinomycetota bacterium
GTCTACGACGGCGAGCTCCGGCGTCTGGCCACATACGAGGGCATGTGGGACCGCACCGTGACCCTGTCCTCTTTGGGCAAGACCTTCTCGCTGACCGGTTGGAAGCTGGGATGGGGTATCGCTCCGCCCGCACTGACCGCCGGGTTGCGGGCGGCTCATCAATTCCTCACCTTCACCACTCCCACCCCCGTGCAGCATGGTGCGATCGCGGCCATGGCGGCGCCGGCATCGTTCTACGACGAGCTTCGCTCCAGCTATCTGAAGAAGCGGGACTTGCTGGCGGCCGGTCTGGAGGCGGTCGGGTTCGAAGTGCATCGGCCCCAAGGCACCTACTTCATGATGGCCGGCTTCGATCGCTTCGGCTTCGACGACGACCGCACGTTCTGCCGCTACCTGGCCGAGACCACCAGGGTGGTCGCCATCCCGCCGAGTGTCTTCTATCACCAGCCCGAGGACGGATCGAAGCTGGTCAGATTCGCCTTCTGCAAGGACGACTCGATCCTCGTCGAGGCACTGGACCGGATGTCGGCTCTCACGTAGTGCGTAATTGCGACCAAAAGGTGCCGTATACGACATGTAACGGTCCCAATTTCGCCTAGTCCCTGAATTCCGGGATCACCTCACGGGCGAAGAGCTCCAGGCTGGACAGGTCGTAGGCGGCGTCGGGGAAGTAGACGATGGCGTAAGCCAGGCCCAGCTTCTCCCACTCCCTCAGGCTGTCGACGACCTGCTCGGGAGTTCCCGAGTTGTGCCGGTAGAGACGGAGCTGCTCCTCAGCCTTCTCCTCGGTGACGTGCTCCACGAATCGGGCCTTGACCATCCCAATCCGGTCGGCGACGTCGGCCTCGGTGTCCGCGCACACGATGTTGAAGTTCGCCGACCGTGTGATCTCGTCGAAGTCACGGCCGACATCACGACAGTGACCAGCCAGGACATCGGATTTGTGGGAGAACCACTCGGGCTTGACCCCGAAGTTGGTGTACTGGGCATGTCTGGCCGCCACCCGGAGGGTCAGCTGCTCGCCACCGCCGGCCACCCAGAGTGGGATGTGCGGGCTCTGTAGTGGCTTGGGCTGGCAGATGGCGCCCTGAAGCCGGTAGTGACGGCCGTCGTAGTCCACCACGTCCTCGGTCCACATTGCCTTCATGATCTCGAGGCCTTCTTCGAGCATCCTGATGCGTGGCCCGGGCTCGAGGAACGGGTACCCATAGCCGTCATGCTCGTGCTCGTACCAGCCGGCACCGATCCCCATCTCCAACCTCCCGCCGGAGATCACATCGATGGAGGCGGCCACCTTGGCCAGATAAGAGGGCGGCCGGTAGGTGTTGCAGGTGCACATCTGACCGAGACGCACCGTGCTCGTCACCGCGGCCAGTGATGCCATCAGGGTCCAGGCCTCGTAGGTCGCCTCCTGAGTGGGCGCAGGCACGGTATGGAAGTGGTCGTAGACCCAGAGCGACTCGAATCCGACCTCCTCGATTCGCTGGGCCACACCCGTCATGGTCTCCCAGTGCTTGGTGCGGTCGATCCCGGTCAGATCTAGCCGCCAGCCCTGGGGCACGAAAGCTCCGAATCTCATGCGGCGAGGCTAAACGAGCCCGTGCCCGGCTAGTGAAATCCGAGTTGGAGGCAGAAGAAGGGCGTTTACACTTCAGCGCTCCCCGACACACCCGAGAGCGATGACCGCACCCTTCTTCGATCCCGGACCGGATCGCGACGCTTGTGGCGTCGGGTTTATTGCCGCCCGGGACCTGGCGCCGAGCTATCGGATGACCCGCCTCGCTGTCGACTGCCTGGTCAACCTCGACCACAGGGGGGCCCGGGCCGCCGACGGCACCGGGGATGGCGCCGGTCTGCTCACCCAGATCCCTCACCGCCTCATCAACCGCGAGCTGGCTACACACGGACTGGAGCTGGCGCCGGGGCGGCTCGGGGTCGTTATGTGCTTCCTCACCCCGACGGAGGCGGCAGCGTCACGCTCCGTCGTGACCGAGGCGATCGAGGCCGAGGGTATGAGAGTTCTCTTCTGGCGCTCGGTCCCCACCGACCCGTCTGTGCTCGGCGATCATGCCCGCGACGTCCTACCGCTCATCGAACAGGCCATCGTCACCGGTGCGGTCGAGGGCGACGATTTCGAACGCAGTCTGTTCCTGGCCCGCAAGCGCATCGAGAGGGCGGGGGTCCCGGGCCTTTCCGTCCCTTCCGCCTCGAGCCGCACCGTCGTCTACAAGGGCCTCTTCACCGCATCGAAGATCTCCGACTTCTACTGGGATCTGAGAGACCCTGATTACGAGACGGCCTTTGCCATCTTCCATCAGCGTTACTCCACGAACACCTTCCCGTCTTGGGACAATGCGCAGCCGTTCAGGACCCTGGCCCACAACGGGGAGATCAACACGATCCAGTCGAACCGGTCCTGGATGCTGGCCAGGGAGAAGGCCGCAACCCCAGGAGTGTGGGGTGACCGCCTGCCCGACGTCTTCCCGTTCCTCCAACCGGGCATCTCCGATTCAGGGAGCCTCGACAACGTCTTCGAGCTGCTGATCCAGAGCGGGCGCTCCCTCGATCACGTCAAGGAGATGCTGATGCCGGCTGCGTGGGAGAACGTTCCAGACCTCGATCCAGACCTTGCCGGCTTCTACGCCTATCACGCTTTCCTCACTGAGCCATGGGACGGCCCGGCGGCGATCGCTGCCACCGACGGGACCTCCCTGCTGGCGGGAATGGACCGCAACGGGCTGCGGCCGGCCCGGTGGGCGGTCGGCCCGGACGTGGTCCTGGTCGCCTCCGAGGCGGGCGTCTGCCCGGAGGAGGAGGCCAAGGCCACCAGCACCGGCCAGCTAGGCCCCGGAGAGCTGATCCTGTTCGATGGGGTGACCGGGCAGGTCCGCCATTCCGATGAGGTGAAGCGGGACCTGGCTGCTGTCAGGCCCTACGGCGACTGGGTCAACACCGAGACCCTGCGGATACAGGCTTCCTTCGACGACCTGGCAGACGACCGTTTCGACGCCGCCGCCCTCAGCCGGGTCTTCGGGTACACGGCCGAGGAGCGGAGGCTGGTCATCGCCGACATGGCGTTGGGGGAGAACCCGCTCGGGTCGATGGGCGATGACACCGGCCTGGCCGTGCTGGCGACCCGTCCTCGCCGGCTCACCCAGTTCTTCCACGAGCAGTTTGCCCAGGTGACCAACCCCCCGATGGACCCGATCAGGGAGAAGCTGGTCATGTCGCTCCGCATCCAGCTCGGGCGGCGCGGCCCTTTGCTCGAGGACCGGCCTCAACAAGCCCATCTGATCGAGCTGTCGAGCCCGATCCTCTCCGACGCCGAGCTGGAGTCGATCGTTCGATCCGGTGATCCCCGCTTCTTCTCTCACTGGATCGCCACGACCTGGGCGGTGGCTGATGGGCCGGAGGGGATGGAGGCGAGACTGGACGAGATATGTGAGGAGGCCACCCAGGCAGTCAAGCTGGGAGCAACGATCATCGTGCTCTCCGATCGGGAGACCGAGGCAACCCGGGCCCCACTCCCGATGTTGCTCGCTCTCGGCGCAGTGCACCACCGTCTCATCGATGAAGGCGTGCGTGGATCGGTCTCTCTTGTGGTGGTGTCCGGCGAGGTGCGGGACCCTCACGATCTGGCCTGCATGGTGGGATTCGGGGCATCGGCGGTCAATCCGTACCTGGCCATCGAACACGCTCGCGACCTGGCCGCATCCGGGGCGATCGAGGTCGACCCGGTCACTGCGCAAGAGAACTTCCGGGATGCGATGGAGGGTGGCCTGCTCAAGATCATGTCCAAGATGGGGATCTGCACCCTCTCCGCCTACAGAGGGTCGGAGCTCTTCGAGGTCATCGGCCTCTCCGAGCACATTTGCCGGCGCGCCTTCCGTAACGCCCCCAGACGTCTCCGGGGAATCGGGCTCAGGGAGCTGGCACGTCAGGCGCTGCAGCGTCACGAGGCCTATGCGGAGGGCACGACGGATCCCGGCGGGTTCTACAAGCACCGGAGGGGCTCCGACACCCACGTGACCAGCCCGATGGTGGTGCTGGCGGTGCAGAAGGCAGTTCGCTCCGGCGATCCCGAAGAATGGGACAAGTACATCGAGATGATCTCCGACCGGGACCCGGCTCTTGTTCGGGACCTGCTCACCTTCGTCCAGCGGGACCCTGTGCCTCTCGACGAGGTCGAGCCGGCCGAGGCGATAATGCGTCGCTTCACGACCGCCGCCATGTCACACGGCGCCCTTTCGGCCGAGGCCCACGTCGCGCTGGCCGAGGCGATGAACCTCATCGGCGGCCACTCCAACTCGGGTGAGGGCGGTGAGGATCCGGCCCGCTTTGGCACCCCGATGAACTCTGCGATCAAACAGGTGGCATCGGGCAGGTTCGGGGTCACACCGGCCTACCTCCACTCGGCCGACGAGCTGCAGATCAAGATGGCGCAGGGCTCGAAGCCGGGAGAGGGCGGCCAGCTTCCGGGTCACAAGGTGTCCACCGAGATCGCCCGTCTTCGCTACACGGAGCCGGGGGTCACCCTCATCTCGCCACCTCCCCATCATGACATCTACTCGATCGAGGATCTGGCCCAGCTCATCTATGACTTGAAGGCATTCAAGCCGACGGCGCGGGTGTCGGTGAAGCTGGTCAGTGAGCCCGGGGTGGGGACCATCGCGGTCGGGGTGGCCAAGGCCGATGCCGACGTGATCACGATCTCCGGCTCGGAGGGCGGAACCGGCGCTTCTCCGTTGGTGTCGATCAAACATGCCGGCTCGCCATGGGAGCTCGGTCTGGCCGAGGCCCATCAGGTGCTGACCGCAAACGGCCTCCGGTCCCGTGTCCTTCTCGAGACCGACGGTGGTCTGCGCACCGGCCGCGACGTGGTGGTCGCCGCCCTCCTCGGCGCCGAACGTTTTGGCTTCGGCACCCTGCCCCTGCTCGCCATGGGTTGCAAGATGGTGCGGCAATGCCACCTGAACACCTGCCCGGTCGGAATCGCCACCCAGCAGGAGGATCTCCGGGCGAAGTTCTCAGGCTCGGCCGATCAAGTGGTCCTCCTCTTCAGGCGTCTGGCCGAAGAGGCCCGCCGGCACATCGCCTCGCTGGGTGCACGTTCACTCGCCGAGTTGGTGGGGAGGGCAGACCTGCTCCGACCCATCGATCCACAACACCCGTTGTCCGCAGACCTGTCGGCGATGCTCGTGCCCGCCAAGGGGGGCAAGGTCCACGAGGGTTATCGCAAGACGCCGCTGTCGGGCCTCGAGGAACGCCTGGTCGCCGATTGTGAGGCCGCCATCTCAACAGGGGAGCCGGTTGAGCTCTCTTATCCGATCCGCAACGTCGATCGGGCCATAGGCGCGACTCTCTCCGGTGCTATCACAGCCCGTCACGGCGAGGCCGCCCTCCCCGATGGCACCATCGTGGTCAAACTCGCCGGGACTGCTGGACAGAGCTTCGGAGCCTGGCTCTGCTCTGGCGTCGATCTCCAACTCGAAGGCACCGCCAACGATTACCTCGGGAAGGGGATGGGCGGCGGCCTCATCTCGGTCTCACCTCGACGCCCCGGCTCATCGCTGCCTCACGCCGCAGGGAACGCAGTCCTGTACGGGGCCACAGGGGGCCGCGCTTTCGTCGCCGGCCGTGTCGGGCAGCGATTCGCGGTCCGCAACTCCGGTGCCACCGCTGTGATCGAGGGTTGCTCGGACCACGGCAGCGAGTACATGACGGGGGGCAAGGTGCTCGTGCTCGGTGACGTGGGACGCAACTTCGCAGCCGGGATGACCGGTGGCATCGCCTACGTCTGGGACCCGGATCTCAGTCTCAAGGCCATGCTGGCCGACACGGCGCCATCCGCTCGCCGACCTTCCGATGGCGACCTCGCCGACATCCGTCGTCTGATCGAGAGCCATCGCGATCACACAGGCAGCCCTGTGGCCGAGAGCGTCCTCGCCGACTGGAGCCGCCAGCAGGGCGCCTTCTGGGTCATCTCACCTACGGCCCCACCCCTCAAGGTGGCCGAGACGACGGTGACCGAGGTGCCCGTCACGGGCTGACCATGGACCGCACCGATCTCATCGAGCGGATCGAATCCCGGCTGTCGGGGCTCGGTGAGGTGACTGAAGGCAGAGTGCTGGATGGGGACGGGTACTTCCTAGATGGTCATCTTGTCGTGACGGTGATGGGCTCGGACCTCTGCATCGAGGTCGGGACGGAGGCGTGGGACAACACCCTCAGTTCCGTCGGCGTCAGCCCTCTCCTCTTCGCCGATCGTCCCGTACCGGGATGGGTGATGGTCGATGGGGGCACCCTTTCGTCCGACGAGAGCCTGTCCCGGTGGATAGAGACCTCGCTTGCCCGACGCTGACGGGGGAGCACCAGAGGGCCACATCGTGGTCCTCGGCGCCATGGGCTCGGGCAAGAGCAGCCTTGGCCGCAGGCTCGCGACCGCGCTGCACCGGGAGATGTTCGATTCCGATGTGACCATTGAGTCGAGGACAGGCCGGAGCGGACGGGAGATAGCCGAGACTGATGGCGTCGCAGCGTTGCATGAGCTCGAGCGGGATGCCCTGCTCGACGCGCTGGCCAACGACGAGCCCGCGGTGATCGCGGCGGCTGCCTCGGTCGTGGATGATCCGGGTATCCGCCAGACACTCCAAGGTGTGTTCTGCATCTGGGCCCGTGCCGACCCCTGGATCCTCGAGCACCGAGCAGCTCGTGGATCGCATCGCCGCACCGTGGCCACGTCCGAGCACCTGGAGAGAAGGAACTCGATCTACGCCGAGCTGGCGGATCTGGTGGCGGACACCGGAGAGTCATCGGCTGATGAGACAGCGGAGCAAGTTCTCGCCGAAATGACCGGGTGACGGGATGAGCGAGCCCTTCCTCCTCGGGGTGAACTACTGGCCGCGCCGGAAGGCCATGTACTGGTGGCCGAGCTTCGATGGCGACGAAGTGGCAGATGAGTTCGATGTGATCGCATCCCTCGGCATGTCGGTGGTGAGGATCTTCCTCCTTTGGGACGACTGGCAGCCCACGCCCGGCTCTGTGTCGCCCGACCGTCTGCGGGATCTCGGCGTCGTCCTCGACCTGGCCGCTGAGCGTGACATCGGGCTCGACGTCACCTTCTTCACCGGGCACATGAGCGGGCCCAACTGGTCACCTGGCTGGTTGCTCGATCGGGATGCAAGAACTCATCCGTCGCCATATGTCCGCCAGGTCGTGAGTGGCGGTGCGGTGGTCGACTCGGCCTATCGCAACATGTTCCACGACCCGGCCGCGCTGTCGGCGGAGCGACTACTCCTGGAGACCGTGGTCGGCGAGTATCACGAGCATCCCGGGGTCTGGATGTGGAACCTCGGCAATGAGCCAGATCTATTTGCACATCCGGTTGATGCCGAAGCCGGACGGGCCTGGGTCAGGGAGATGAGCGATCTGATCAGGTCGATCGACCCGGTGCATCCTGTGACGACGGGTCTGCACACGGCGAGCCTGTTCGCCGACAACGGCCTCCGCGTCGATCACGTCTTCGCCGAGAGCGATATGGCCGTCATGCACGGGTACCCGATGTACGTCGACTGGGCACGCGATCCGCTCGATCCCGACTTCGTCCCTTATCTCTGTGCCCTCGTCACCGCCCTAACTGGCAAGCCCTGTCTTGCCGAGGAATGGGGAGGGTGCACATCACCGGACACCTCCGGTTCGGTGGTGTGGAAGTGGACTGCGTACGACTCACCCCGTGAGCAATTCATGTCCGGGGAGGAGGCGTTTGCCGACTACGTGGCGGGCGTTCTCCCTCGTCTGGTCGAAGTGGGCTCGACCGGCGCCTTCATGTGGTGCTTCGCCGACTACCACCCCGGGCTATGGGCTCGTCCGCCCTGCGACGAGGGTGGGGCCAAGCACGAGCGTCATTTCGGGCTTGTCCGCCCCGACGGGAGTCTCAAGCCACACGCTGATGTGATCCGTACCTTCGCCAGCACCGGCCCCACGGTGAGGCCGCCGACAAGGACTTTGAGTCTCGACATCACCCCGGACCAGTACTACCTGGACCCCGCCGCTCACGCTCGTCGTCTCTATCAGAAGTGGTGAAGGCCCCCTTTATCCTGAGAGCGATTTCAGGTCGCGAAGGAAATACTGCCCACTATTGGTTGACAACGCCCGATCTTCACCTGTAGCTTTGAGAGCGCTCTCAGGATTCTTGAGGAGGAGGCGTGAGAGTGGCGAGGACGCTCGATGATCTAGCGGAGTTGAGTGGTGTCTCCCGCGCCACCGTCTCCAGGGTCATCAACGGTGGCCCCGTTTCCGAGCAGACACGTCGCAAGGTGCTCGACGTCCTCGAGCAGACCGATTACCGGCCCAATCTCGCGGCCCGTTCCCTCGCCTCTGGCCGGACCGGTGTCGTCGGGGTCGTGATGCACGTTCACCCTCCTGTCCTGTTCGAAGATTCCTACTTCGTTGCCCTGCTTCACGGGGTCAGCGATGTGCTCGCTGATCGCGCCAGCGGGATGATGTTGTGGCTGGGCAATCGAAGTAAAGAGGAGACTCTCAGCCGGATACTGGGCACGGGTCTCATGGACGGCGTCATCGTCTCTGCCGACAACCTCGACGACCCTCTCGTCGATGGGCTTCTCGCCTCCGACCTGCCCACGGTCCTGATCGGGCATCGGCGGTCTGATCTGACAGCCAGCTATGTCGACATCGACAACGTCGGTGCTGCTGACACCATCACCACCCACCTGATCGACGTCGGGCGCACCCGCATCGGCCACATAACGGGCCGGCCGGGCAGCGTCGCGGCCGAGGACCGACTCACCGGTTATCGGCGTGCGATGAAGCGGGCCGGTCTCGACACCGACCTGTACGTGGTCGAGGGCGATTTCACACGCGCCTCTGGCATTCAGGGCGCTGCAACGCTGATCGAACTCGGTGTCGATGCCATCTTCTGCGCCAATGACGCAACGGCGAGCGGCGCCCTCGAGACAATCAGGGGAGCTGGCTTGACTGTTCCCGATGACGTGGCGCTGGCCGGGTTCGACGATCTTCCTGTCGCATCAGAGCTGGACCCCCCACTAACGACGATCCGTCAAGGTGTGCATGCCCAGGGTGCCGGGTCGGCCTCCGCTCTCTTGAGTCTCCTCGAGAGCCCGGAAGGGGGCCCGCGGCGGGTGCTGCTGCCAACCGAGCTCGTCATCCGTCAATCGACGATCGGAGGTTTCCCTGCATCACGAGTCAAGGAGTGACGCCCGTCCCCGGGGCGCGCCGTCGGTCTGGACGCCCGGACCGATGAGATAACGGGGCAAAGGAGGAGAAAGGGAGCAATGAAACGACGGAACAGCGTCGCCGCAGTGGTGGCTCTAATCGTGATCCTCGCCGCCTGCGGCGGCGATAGCGGATCGGAAGAGCCAACAACCACTGTCGGCGGCACAACGGCTGGCACGGAAGCACCAGCCTCGACGACGGCCGGATCC
>JALDXM010000055.1:0-9321 GCA_032155085.1 Actinomycetota bacterium
GTCTCGGGTGGGGCCGAGGGCGCCGTAAACGGGACACTCGCCGTCATGGTCGGCGGGCCGGCCGAGGCACTCGATCGGGTGCGGCCCTACATGGAGGCGTACTCCAAGACCATCACACACATCGGCGAGGAGCCCGGTTCAGGGCAAATGGCGAAAGCGGTCAACCAGGTGCTGGTCGTTCTGAACGAGCTGGCGGCTTCGGAGGCGCTGCTCCTCGCCCAGGGTGCCGGGCTCGACCTCGAGACCACACTGGCCGCGGTCGAAGGCGGCGCCGCCGGGTCCTGGATGCTCTCCAACCGAGGCCCGCAGATGATTGCTCGCGACTGGCGGCCAGGTTTCACCATCGACCTGCAGCAGAAAGACCTTCGCATCGTGCTCGACTCGGCGGACGAGCTGGGCATCCCCCTTCCCGGGGTCTCCCTCGTGTTCCAGCTCTATCGCGCTCTCCAGTCACAGGGACTCGGCGCGGAGGGCAATCACGCCCTGGTCAGGGCCCTGGAGCAGCTGGCCGGGGTCCAGCTGGGGACCGGGTCAACCCAGTAGATCTGCCTTGACCCGGGCAACGTGGCCCGTGGCCTTCACGTTGCGATATGCCTTCTCGACCCGCCCATCCGGTCCGACGACGAAGGTGGAGCGGATCAGACCTTCCACCGTCTTGCCGTACATCTTCTTCTCACCCCACGCCCCGAGAGAGGTGGCCAGGCCCTTGTCCTGGTCGGAGAGCAGGTCGAAGTTGAGCCCCTCCTTCTCCTTGAACCTGGCGTTCTTCGATGGCGCATCAGGGCTGACCCCGATCACTTCGTACCCGGCGTCGGTGAACTCCTGATAGCTGTCACGGAAGTCGCACGATTCCGTAGTGCAACCAGGAGTCATGGCAGCGGGATAGAAGAACATGACCAGCCTCTTGCCGGCGAAGTCCTCGGAGCTGACCATCTCCCCGTCCTGGTTGGGGAGTTTGAACGTGACGGTTTCGGACATGGCCCGAGGCTACTTCAGCGCTGGCCTTCGTAATCGACCTCGGCTGCCGCCTTGGCCTCAGGCGACTTGAGGAAGGTCATCCCGCCGGCGAAGAAACTAAGAGCGGCGGGCAACCAGTAGGAGACGATCCGGTAGATCAGCACCGGAGCCACCGTGGTCGCAGCCGGGAAGCCATAGGCGCTGAGGATGAAGACGAGCCCGGCCTCGGTGACTCCAAGTCCCCCCGGCGTGCCAGGGAGGCCACCGGCGATCGAGGCCGCCCCGAATGCGGCCATGATCTGAAACACGTTCACCTCGATCCCGAATGCAATGAGAACCAAGCCCAGCGCAGTGGCCTCGAGAATTAGCCGACACCAGATGTAGGTCTGCGATTCCGGGCCGGGCAGGTGATCGATGACCGTGGTGTCCAGTCTCCTCCGCACGGCTTTGGGCAGAAAACGTGACAAGGAGCCGAGCTTCCCCGAGCCAAACATGAGGAGGACGCCGGCGAGCAGCACGAAAGGGGCCAGCACGGTCAAGCTGATGGAAGCGATACGGGCTGAATCCTGCGGCCGGGCCAGGAGCAGGCCCACACCGGTCATCATCAAGAGCCCGGCATAGTTGAGCAACACCGCCCGAACCGCAGCACCCGTCGTGCCCGGCTCCTCGTCACGGACCGTCCAGCCCATCGCCACCGGCGTTATCGCCCCACCGGCCGGGATGAGGCGGGCGACGCCTGCACCGACCAGCGCCGCCTTGAACGCAGAGAAGGCACGCAGCTCGCCACCGGCCTCTTCCACCGATTCCTTGTACAGCAGGCCATAGAACCAACTCGCCGTGATTTGGGCGACAGCAGCAGCAGCAACGAGACCCCAGGCGTAAGGGCTCATCGTGGGCAGCTCGAAGTTGTTGAGGATGAAGCCGGCGAACCCTGCGTAGACGACCGCGGCAATTACCGCGATCCACGCGACCCGCTTCGGGCTCATGGAGTCAGTGCGTCGTCCGCGCTATGCGGGAAGTCGTCACCGTCGGTCAGGTCGGTGTCGAAGATCGCTCGCCTCATGGCGGGCCGCATACCTCGCTCGCTGTCAGGGTTCCCCTGCATGCGTCGGCCCATGAGGACGATCGACAGGACGAGGAGCAAGATCGACTCTGTGGCGGGCCGCCCCATCGCCGTGGAAACGATGGGGAGGAGCCCCCAACCGAGGAAACCTGCTACTCCGCCACCGATCCTCCAGCCGGCCAGCGACCAACCCGTCGTCCAGACGAGGAGAACAGGATCGAGCGCGAGCAAGAGACCGACCGATGTCGCCAATCCACGGCCGGATCTCCCCTTCATGAAGATCGACCAGTTGTGACCGATGACGGCCATGAGGCCGACCATGCCGGCAGCTCCCTTACCGAAGCCCATGCCCTGGGCGATCAGGACCGGGAACAAACCCTTCAATCCATCGAGGATGGCGGCGCCAGCCCCCCAGGGCCAGCCGGCCACCCTGGTCAGATTCCCGGCGCCGACGTTCCCGCTCCCGACCTCACGGAGATCGAGGCCGCGGACGCGGGCAAGCACCTGGGCAAACGGAATCGATCCCAGGAGATAGGCCCCCACCAGAAGGAGGGGCCAGTAGAGGACCCACGGTGAATCTGGCATCTGCCGGGGTGACGCTAGTGGTCTGTCGCTCGCTCTTCTAGCCGTGATCTGGACGGGCTCGGCCGGCGGGCGGTTGGTTATCGTCGGTGACCTACAGAGCACTCAGCGAGGATGCGATGCCGATGAAGATCACCTACGCCACGATGTCGACTGACAACGAGGAGATGAACCGGGCCTACGAAGAGGCTCTCGAGAGTGTGAAGCCACGTCTCGGACAGAAACACGGGGTCATCGTCGACGGAGAGAAAAGGACAGACCGACCGTTCTTCGTGGAAGCATCACCGATCGACTCAGGGCTGATCGTGGGGCGATACGCCCAAGCAACCACCAGCGACGTCGACAACGCGGTCGTGGCGGCCAAAGCCTTCGCCCCCGACTGGGAAGCCTGGGGCTGGGAACGACGCCGCGATTTGATGCTCGCGGCTGCCGACCACATGGAATCGCAGCTGTTCGAGCTCGGCGCCCTGTTGTCTTACGAGATCGGGAAGAACCGCCTGGAGTCTCTGGGGGACGTGGCAGAGACCGTCGAGTTCCTCCGCTATTACGCCCGCCAGATCACCGAACACAATGGCTTCGTCACATCACTCAGCTCACACGGCGCGAACGACGCCAACACCTCGGTTCTCCGGCCGTTCGGGGTCTGGGCGGTGATCTCACCCTTCAACTTCCCGATGGCATTGTCCGGAGGGCCATCGATCGGAGCTCTCCTCACCGGGAACACCGTGGTGATCAAGCCGTCGAATCAGGGCGCCCTGATGGCGCTCGAGTTCCACCGTGTCATGACGGAGGCCGGCCTGCCGACCGAGGCCCTCCACGTCGTGACCGGCGGTGATGAGGTCGGTGACTACCTGGCGCATCATCCCGGCGTCGATGGGCTGACCTTCACGGGCTCATATCCCGTGGGGATGCATCTTTACCGAACGGTCAACGAGAAGCGCCCCAAGCCTGTGTTTTGCGAGATGGGTGGGAAGAACCCGGTCGTCGTCACCGCTTCTGCCGACCTCGACGTGGCTGCGCAGGGAATCGCCAGGGGCGCCTTCGGGCTGAGCGGTCAGAAATGCAGCGCCACCTCCAGGGTCTACGTCGAGGACGATGTCTACGACCAGCTCGTCGAGAAGCTTGTGGATGTGACCGAAGCAATCCGGGTGGGGAATCCGCTCGAGCAGGAGATCTTCATGGGGCCGGTCATCGACGACGCGGCGGTCGACCGTTTTCAGAAGGCGGTCGACGAGGTCAAGAACAGTGGGGGCCAGGTGCACGCCGGGGGCCATGTGATCACCGACGGTGAACTGGCGAAGGGCACCTTCGTCGAGCCTACGGTTGTCACGGCTCCCCTCGACTCTTGGATCTGGAAGGAAGAGCTGTTCGTGCCTTTGGTTGCCGTGACCAAGGTGCGCTCGCTCGAGGAGGGGCTCGCTCTCTCCAACGACACGGAGTTCGGGCTGACCGCCGGTCTGTTCAGCGGCGATGAGGCGGAGATCGACAAGTGGTTCCAGGAGATCCAGGCAGGGGTCACCTATGTGAACCGGGCTGCGGGTGCCACGACCGGCGCATGGCCCGACATCAACCCGTTTGGAGGCTGGAAGGGGTCGGGCACCTCGGGGACCGGTGGCGGAGGCCCCTGGTATCTCCGCCAGTATCTCAGGGAGCAGTCGCGGACTCTCATCAAGGGGTGATCTGGTGCCGTTCGAGATACGCGCCCTCGGCCCCGGCGAGGTAGACAGCCTGCTGACTGCGGGGGACCTGTTCGATCACCCAATTCGTCCTGAGTGGGCGGGGGAATTTCTCGACTCGGAAGGCCATCACATCATGATCGCCTACGTCGATGAGGAGCCCGCCGGTTTCGTCAGCGCTGTCGAGATGACCCATCCCGACAAGGGCACGGAGATGTTCCTATACGAACTCGGTGTGGCCGAGCCCCATCGTGAGCAGGGAATCGGGCGCGCCCTGGTCGAAGAGTTGGGAAAGCTGGCCGTGAGCAGGGGCTGCTACGGGATGTGGGTTGCAACCGAACCGGACAACGAAGCGGCCTTGCGCACTTATCGATCCTCAGGATCAGACCTGGGCGAGGAGAACGTGATCCTCACCTGGGAGTTAGTGGTCCGTCGCTGAAATAGGGCGAGGGTGTCTCCGAGCGATCGGCGAAATCTGGCCAGGAGAAGCGCGCAGTCGCAGCCGGGGAGCTGCGGCGAGCACTTCGACGCCGCCAGGGCCGTCGAGGGCCGGAGAGACCCCGTCAGAATTTCTGCGACGGGCCACTACCCCTGTTCGAACCGAAGCTTGAGCCCGTCGGGATCCACGATCTCGATGAGGTTGTCCCCGGCGGTCATCTCGACATCTCCGAGACTGGACAGGTGCTGACCCCAGCGCTCTAGGTCGTCGACGACGAAGGAGAGAGCGGCGGGCCGGGCGTCTCCTTCGACCAGCTCGATCCGCTGGCCCTTGGACGATTCGATCACCTCCGCCACCACCCCGCGCTTTGGGGTCCGCACGTGGTTGAAGCCGAGACGCCCGTAGAAATCGAGCGAGTCCCGCAGTGAGGTCACACCTACGCTGACCGTGGTGGCCATGACCCCGCCTGGAGCACGGACCGGCCCGCCACCAGCCAGCACCTGCTTCGCCTCCTCGATGCTGAACCGCCCAGCCGTCACCTCACGACCGACGATGACGCCATCGAGTGTCCGGCCGGAGACATCCAGTCTGAGCAAGTCGCGGAGATCGTCCAGGTCCCTGACACCGCCCGCGGCGATAACCGGCTGTTCTACGGTTGCCAGCGCCTCGGCCATGATGTGAAAGTTGGGCGGGTCTTCCAATGCATCGCGCCCAGCCTCGGAGACGAGAAAGGCGACGACCCCGGCCGAGGACATCTCGATCAGCGCCTCTTCGAGATAACGCCCGCTGTTTTGGGTCCACCCCTTGGTCACGATCTCCTCATCGGCTCGAACGTCGATCGACACCGCGATCTTGTCCGGGTTCTCCCGGCACAGGTCCCAAATCATGTTCTGGTTCTCTATGGCCGCCGTCCCCATCACGATGCGCCATGCCCCATTCGCGATCAGCCGCTGGGCTTCACCCTCGGAGCGGATGCCGCCAGCCACCTGAACCGGCACCGGGACCTGCTCGATCAACCGGTCGATCAGCTCGCGGTTGCGGTAGTCGCCATAGGCCGCCGCGTCGAGATCGACGATGTGCATGTAGTCGACGCCCTGCTCGGCCCAGTGGCGCGCCCGGCCGATCGGGTCGTTGTCGAGGGCGATGGCGTCGTCGAGGCGCCCCCGGGGGAGCCGGACCGAGAGTCCTCCGAGGATGTTGACCCTGGCATACAGGTCCATCACAGGAACCTAGCAAGGAGACCGGCCCCTTTCCCTTTCGACTCCCCGGCGGGACACGTCATTCCTTATCGATGCTCAGGGCTTTCTCCGCGTCGTCGAGGGTTTGTCCACCCCCAACCACCGGTGCGAACAGGTCCCCATAACGCTGGAGACGGTCCCACAGGTTGACGATGGTCACGTCGCCATTGCCGACCTCACCAACCTCGGGCCAGGTGAGCGGAGCTGAGACCGGCGCTCCCGGGCGAGGCCTCACCGAATATGCAGATGCCACTGTCTGCCCGAATGCGTTGCGATTGTGATCGATGAAAACCTTCCCCTTTCGCTTCGGTTTGTCCCACTCCATGGTCAGATCTGATGGGTTGGCCGCGGCCAAGTAGTTACCAACTTCGCCGACGAAGCGGCGAACCCGGGAGAAGTCGTGCTCCGGCTCCAGGGGCACATACACGTGGAGCCCTCTGGCTCCCGACAGCTTGGGATAGCCCGCAAGCCCGAGTTGGCGCAGTGCTACTTCGAGCAATTGGGCGCCCGCCACCACCTGGTCCCACGTCGAGCCGTCGGCCGGGTCGAAGTCGAAGATGGCGTAATCGGGGTATTCGAGTCTTCCTTCCCTGGAGTGGAACGGATGGGTCTCGATACATGCCATGTTGGCGAACCACATCATCGATTCGGTGTTATCGGCGACCAGGAAGTCGATCACGCCGCCCTGGCTGTCAGACACCACGGGTGTGGTCCGCATCCAGTCCGGCTGATGACCCGGGGCGCGCTTTTCGTAGAAGGACTGGCCCTCGATCCCCTCCGGATAACGGCTCATCGAGATGGGCCGCCCCTTGAGATGAGGGAGCAACACCGGAGCGACCGATGCGTAGTACTGAATCAGATCGCCCTTGGTGAGGCCTTCTCCCGGGAAGTAGACCTTGTCGAGATTGGTGAGACGAAGCGGGCGATCGAGCCCGAGCGGCCTGTATCCATCACCCTCCTTGACCGCCATGACCGGGCTCGGGAACGGAGCATCGACGCTGTGGATCGGCCTCCCTACCGCCCCGTCGCCGGCCAAGGCCTCGATCTGGGACCTCGCCTCCTCCCAGATCCGGTCGTGGCTGTCCAGGTCGCGGGCTTCTGAGATGAGGATCATCGAGGTTCCGGCCGCCTGCGCCGCTTCGATCAAGGGGCCAACGCGAAGTGTTCCTTCGCCGTATTCAACGTGCCGGATCTCACCACTGGCCCCGAACTGGTTGTCGGAGAACTGAGTTTGAAGGGGGGTGATCATCCAGCCCGGGAACTGACTCTCGATGAACGAAAGGACCGATGCGAAGGCGTCCTTCGAGGTGAGACCGCCGCCGGTCATGGCGTGGACATGGGCCCAGTCGACCACCGGTCTCACGAATGAGTACTCCGAGGCCAATTGGGCGATGTCGCCCAGGCTGCCGAAGGACGCTTTGTTGCCGGCCGTCTCCAACCCCATCCCGACCCCCAGGGACTCGACCTTGGAGCTGACCGCATCGAGCCTTGACCGGATGCGGTCCATCAGCACCTCGGGCTCTTCCGAGTAGTTGGAGCCGAAATGGGCAACGATCACCGGAGCACCAAGTGCCTTCCCCAGCTTCATCGTGTGCTCCAGGGCTGCCAGGGACTGCCGTCCCCGGTCTTCCTCGGGAAGGGTGAGACCGGCGAAGTAGGGGGCGTGGACCGAGAGCCGGATGTCCCGCTCGGCGGCCAGAAGACCGAAGGCTTCGCAGCGCTTTTCCTTCCACGGGAACCCTTCGACGAAGGGCAACTCGTGGGCCCGATGGCCCTTCGCCACGAGCTCGTCGAGATACTGCTCGTCGGCCGTTCCATCAGGCGGGAGCCGTGATATGCCGAACCGGATTGTGTTCACGGTCGGGAGGGTAAAGGGCTGATCAGTTGCGCCTCCCTCACCAGGTCCTACTGATATGACAACGAATGTGACCACCGGCACGGTGCAGTCGGCCGATGGGACGACCATCGCTTATCGGCGTCGAGGTGACGGCCCTGTCCTCATCCTCGTCGACGCGGCAGGGGCCTACCACGCCTTCAACTCGATGGACTCGTTGGCTGAGATCCTCGCCGAGAGTTTCACCGTGATTGCCTTCGATCGGCGTGGGCGTGGCGACAGTGGCGACACCCTGCCCTATGAGGTCGAACGCGAGGTCGAGGACATCGAGGCGCTCATCACGAACGAATGGGACGAGGCCTTCCTGTTTGGCGCCTCATCAGGCGGCCTCTTGGTCCTTCAGGCGGCTGCCGCTGACCTACCGGTGCCGAAACTCGCCGTGTTCGAGCCTCCGCTGAGCTCTGATGAGGATGATGCTTCGTTTCTCGCCGATCTCGGGCAACTGATCGAGGATGGCCGCCGACCCGAAGCGGCCGAGTTCTTCTACGAGGGGATCGGGGTGCCGCCGGAGGTTCTCGCCGGCATGGATGAATCCGACCGCAACGCCCTGGAGACAGTGGCGCACACCCTCGTCTACGACTGCCTGGTCTCCCAGGCCACCAATGACCAGACGTTGCGCTCGGTCTATGCGCCCACCTTGGTGATCGACAGTCTCGACACGAGTAACGAGATCGCCGGTTGGGCGGAGCAGGTCGCCGACGGATTGCGTCAGGGCAGTCATGTCAGCCTCCCCGGAGAGTGGCACCACGTCCCCGACGAAGATATCGCTCGGGCACTCACCACTTTCCTCCTCGACTGAGCCTCACGAACGTATCCTGCCCGGATGCCTAGCCGCGCCCGCAGGAACGCCGCCGTGTGGCTAGTCATGGCCGCTGCCCTGGGGGCATGTCAGCCGGCATCGGATTCCACCACGACGACCGCCGCACCTGCCTCGACAACGACAGCGGTTGCCAGCACCACCACCGGCGAACCGGGGTCGTCCACCTCTACTTCTGCCCCGGACAACACGACGAGCATCCCCGCCGAGGAGACCGTGGAGGTGCTTCTGGCCCCATTCACGGAGATGGGATCGGGCTGGACCGAGCAGATCTTCCCCTACGGCGAGAGTGAGGACACCCTCGGCACCTCACCGGGAGGTGAGGGGTTGATGTTGGGCCCTGAGTACGGCACCCAGACCCCGGATGGAACCTGGTGGTTCCTCGATGCCGCCAGTCTCCGCGTGGCTCATTTCGATGGTGATGGGGCCTACCTCGATCAGGTCGTGCTGCCCGAGGACATCCTCGTGGACGGTCAATATTTCCAGTTCCAGATGCCACAAGGTCTGGACGATGGCTCGGTGGTGGCGTTCGGATTCCGTAGCGAGGATGCGACTGCGCTGCTGCGAGTGGCGGAGGGGGCCGCCTCACAATCCACGTACGCCGGGGCTATCCCGCTGGAGACGACCGATGGGGAGCTTCTCTACGGTTTCAGTC
>JALDXM010000056.1:0-9186 GCA_032155085.1 Actinomycetota bacterium
GTCGGCGTGATCGTGTTCACAACCGGGATGCTGATCGGCCGTCTCGCCGGAGACCATGTGGTCGATCGTTTCGGGGGGATCCGCACCCTCTATGCCGGCGTCACGGTCTCGGTGCTCGCCATGCTCCTCGTGGTGGCCGTGCAGACTGCCCTAGCGTCACTGGCCGGGTTCCTGGTCTGGGGACTGGGGATCTCTGTGGCCCTCCCCGTCCTGTACAAGCTTGCCGGGTCCCATCGGTCGTTTGGTGAAGGGTCGGGCCTGGCAGCGCTCACCGTCGGGACCCGGCTCGGGTTCATGGTCGCCCCGGCCCTGATCGGAGTGGCGGCTGCCACGTGGTCACTGCCAGTTGCTTTGGCCGTTGTGGTCAGCCTGGCGTCGGCCGCTTGCCTGCTGACGGTGCGTCTCACCATCGCCACGCCCATTGCGGCCGGGGATTCCCTTCCCGGCGGTGGCGTCTCATAATGTGGGGTCAACCGACACCGGAATTGGCATGAACAAACAGGCCGAATATGTGATGCGGACCGTGGAAGAGCGCGGGATCAGATTCATCCGGCTCTGGTTCACCGATGTCCAGGGGTTCCTCAAGTCGGTCTCCATCAGCCCTGCCGAGTTGGAAGTCGCCTTCGAGGAGGGCATGACCTTCGACGGCTCCGCCATCGACGGCTATGCCCGGATCCAGGAGGCGGACATGCTGGCCCGCCCCGATCCCTCGACGTTCGGGGTGCTCCCCTGGCGGACCGAACAGCAGGTGGCACGAATGTTCTGTGACATCGCCACTCCGGACGGCGAGCCCTTCTCCGGCGACCCGAGGAACGTCCTCAAGCGGAACCTGTCTCGGGCCTCGGAGATGGGGTACAACTTCTATGCAGCCCCCGAGCTCGAGTTCTTCTACTTCAAAGACTCCGGGCCCGAGCCGGAGGTGCTCGACCACGGCGGCTATTTCGACCTGACCCCGCTCGACGTCGCTCAGGACTACAGACGCGACACCATCAACGCACTGGAGCAGATGGGGATCCCCATCGAGCACTCCCATCATGAGGTTGCCCCGAGCCAGCACGAGATCATTGCTCGATACACCGATGCCCTGACCATGGCCGACACGATCATGACCTCCCGGTTGACGGTGAAGGAGGTGGCCCTCAAGCACGGCATCTACGCCACCTTCATGCCCAAGCCGCTCGAGGAACACGACGGCTCCGGTATGCATCTCCACCTCTCCCTCTTCGAGGACGACGTCAACACCTTCCACGAGCCGGGCACGCCCGGTGGCCTATCCAAGATCGGGCAGGCATTCATCGCCGGGATCCTCAGGCATGCCGCCGAGATGACGGCGATCACCAACCAGTGGGTCAACTCCTACAAGCGCCTGGTGGACGGTTTCGACGCCCCGATCTACATCTCCTGGGCGCGGAACAACCAGTCGGCCCTGGTTCGGGTGCCCACGGTCAAGAAGGGCAAGCCGTCCAGCGTCAGGGTCGAATACCGGGCCGCAGACGCCGCCTGTAACCCATACCTGACCCTATCGGTGATCCTGGCCGCCGGTCTGGCCGGCATCAGGGACGGATACGAGCTGCCCCCGGAGATCTCAGCGAACCTCCACAACATGACCCACGCCGAGCGTGCCGCTGCCGGGGCCAAACGTCTCCCGGAGACCCTGTCCGAGGCACTCGACATCATGGAACGCTCCGAGTTGATTGCCGAGGCGCTCGGCGAGCACGTCTTCGACTGGTTCCTCCGCAACAAGCGCAAGGAATGGGACCGCTACCAGGCCCACGTGTCTCGGTTCGAGTTAGAGAGCTATCTACCCATTCTGTGAACGTCGCGGTCCACCCCATCGACTGCTCCGAGGAGATCCTCGACGGCTTGCTCTTGGCTGGAGCGACCCACGTCGGCGCGTCTGACCTGGTCCCCGAGGACAGGACTATCAACGACGCGGACATCCTCTTGGTCGAGCTCGGTGATCAGCCGATCCGCCGGCTGCGGGAGGTGTCCCGGATCGCGGAGGAGATCGCGCTGCCGATCATCCTCGTTCTGGCGGTCGACCAGCTGGCGCTAGCCGAGTCGACCGGCGGTATATCCGACTTCATCATCTCCCCGGTCAATCCTCTCGAGCTGCGCATGAGGGTCCAGCGTCTCACCAGGGAGGAAGCGAGCGACCATTTGGTGACCTTCAAGGACCTGGAGCTGAACACCTTGAACTACCAGGCGACTCTCGCCGGAAACCCGATCGACCTCACGTTCATGGAGTACGAGTTGCTTCGTTTCCTGGTCGAGAACCCGATCAGGGTCTGGTCCCGGGAGCAGCTCCTTTCCAAGGTCTGGGGCTATGAGTACTACGGCGGTGCCCGCACCGTGGACGTCCACATCCGTCGTCTCCGCTCCAAGCTCGGCGAAGAGCGGGCTTCCTGGATCACGACGGTCCGCTCGGTCGGCTACCGCTTCGGCTGATCTTCGTCTTAATCGTGTGCATTTAGGCACCTAGGCGGGGGATTGCTGCACACGACACTCGAGCCACAATTGCCGTGTGCACTCCGCCACCTTGGCGGTGGGCAATTGCCCACAACACAAGGGGCTTGATTCGGGCTCGCCGATTGAGAACGGTGGCGAAGTGGGGCCAGACCGCCGCCTCGATGAATATGCCGCCCGTCAGTACGGGGTGTTCTCGCTCAAACAGGCCCGGACCGCCGGGCTCAGCGAGCGAATGGTGGAGCACAGGATCAGGACCGGCGCCTGGATTCGGATGTCCGGGGGCGTCTACGCCCTTGCGTCTTCACCTCCGACATGGGAGCGGCAGCTCTCGGCCACGGTCCTGAGCCGTCCCGGTTCTGTGGTGGCCGGCGCCTCGGCAGCTTCGTTGCACGGCTTCGATGGATTCGGACAAGGGCGCCCTGTGGTGATGGTCCCGATAGATGGCAACGCTCGGTCACCCCTCGCCCGGATCATCCGCAGCCGCTACTTCTACGAGATCGAGAGAAAGCGCGTCGGCCCGTTCCTCGCCACGTCTCCAGCCGAGACCCTCGTGACACTGGCATCCGGCGTATCTGGACAGCGCCTGGAACACCTCCTTGACGAGTGTGTGGTGTCAAGGCTCGTGGACCCGGAGGCCTTCATGACCCTTCTAGCGAGGAGGTCGGGCCTGAAAGGCCTGCCAGCCTTACGTCGCATCACCGCCGACCGGTTGGAATCCGCCTACCAGCCCCCGACGTCGGTGTTGGAGCGCCACCTCTACACCCTTCTGAGTCGACCCGGGATTCCCAAAGTGATCAGACAGTTTCCCTTTCCACGAGAAGTGGTGCCTGGAACGGTCGACGCCTACATCCCACTCTGGCGACTCATGACCGAAGCCGACGGACGCCGCTGGCATACCCGCCAGGCCGACTTCGAGCGTGATAGGACCCGTGACAATTTGGCGACATCGCACGGTATCGGCGTGCTCCGCTTCACCTATCAAATGCTGGTCCGGCAGCCTGAGCAGTGTCTGAGCACCATCCTGGCCACCGGGCGCACACGCTCCCAGGCATCCTGATCCTGTGTCGTGTGCATTTCACCACGCAGCAGGTGGGCTCGTGCACACAAGAGGCAGACAACGAATGACATGTGCACCTGACCACCCTCCAGGTGGGTGACTGCACACGACACGCTTAAATCCCCGCCATGGGCTTTCGCACCAAGCAGGTACACGCCGGGGTCACACCTGATCCCACCACCGGCGCCATCCTGACCCCGATCTTTCAGTCGACGACCTTCGTCCAGGACTCGGTCGACCAGTACATGGGCAAGGGCTACTCCTACAGCCGGGGCAGCAACCCGACCGTGCGGGCGCTGGAGGAGAAGCTGACCGCCCTCGAAGGGGGGCACGACACCACCGCATACTCCTCGGGAATGGCGGCTACGGTCGCAGTGCTGGTTGGGCTCCTCCAGGCGGGTGACCACGTGATCATCGCCGATGTCGTTTACGGCGGCACCTATCGGTTCGCCGACCAGATCCTCAGCAAGTTCGGGGTCGATGTCACCTTCGCCGACGCGTCCGACCCGGGGGCGGTGGAGTCGACGATGCGGCCCGAGACCAGGCTGGTCTTCACCGAATCACCGGCCAACCCCACCCTCAAGGTCACCGATCTGGCCGCCATTTCTGAGATCACCGCCTCCAACGGTGCCCTCCACGTCACCGACAACACCTTCCTGACTCCCTACTTCCAGCGCCCCTTCGAGCTGGGGGTGGACATCGTCATCCACTCGACAACCAAGTTCCTCGACGGTCACAACGCGACCCTCGGTGGTGCCGTGGTGGTGGACAACCAGGAGCTGCAAGAGCAGATTGCCTTCGCCCGGATCGCGGCCGGTTTGATCATGTCCCCGATGGTCGCCTGGCTCACACTGCAGGGGGTCAAGACCCTGAGCGAGAGGATGGAGAGACAGTCGGCCAACGCCCTCGAGATCGCCCACTGGCTCGAGGGCCATCCCAAGGTCGACTACGTCAATTATCCGGGTCTCCCCTCCCATCCACAGTTCGACCTGTCGTCCCGACAGGCATCAGGGTTCGGGGCGATGGTGTGCTTCGAGGTCCACGGCGGGGCGGAGACCGGGAAGAAGCTGATGGACGCCGTCGAGTTGTGGAGCCTCGCCGAGAACCTGGGATCGGTGGAGTCCCTGATCACTCATCCGGTAACCATGACCCACAGCGCAGTTCCGGCCGAGGAGCGGGTGAAAGCAGGGATCACCGACGGACTGGTCCGTCTATCTGTCGGCCTGGAGGACCCAGAAGACCTCATCGCCGACCTCGAGTCGGCATTGGACCGGGTCTAGGAAGCTCTCGCCCTGACCAGCGCGTCCCGGGCGTAGCGCCGGCCCTCGTCCGTCTCCACGGGGCGATTGACGACCTCGGCCTCGATGATCGTCATGCCCTTGATCCATTCCAGTATCTCCGGGACGTCCCAGAGGATCTCCGGATACTGCGGGCCACCCCATCCCTGATCGATGTTGGAGACATCGTGTCCGATGAGGAACAGCTCGCCCTCGGGGGCCAACCAGTCCCTGGAGCGGCGAACCAGGTTCTCGAAGTCGGGGGCAGCCAGATGCAGGTATGCCATGAGGATCAGATCGAACTGCCCGTCTGCCTCCCATTCGGTGATGTCGGCGACGACGAACTCCACATCGTCCGAATGAGAACGGCCGCGGGCAGTTGCCACCTCGGAAAAGTCGACCGCGGTCATCTTCCAGCCGAGCGAGGCGAGCCAGATGGAGTTGCGGCCCTCACCCGAAGCCAGGTCGAGACCCCGGCCCGGGTTGGCGGCGTTCAAACGATCGGCGACGAAGAGATTCGGCGTGACCGACCAGAGGTGGTCATGCTCCTGGTAGCGCTCGTCCCACTCCTGGGAGTCCACGTGGTCTACCCGAACTCGATGCCCTGCGCCAGCGGCAGGTCGTCACCCCAGTTGATGGTGGTCGTCTGACGACGCATGTAAGCCTTCCAGGCGTCGGAACCGGCTTCCCGGCCACCGCCCGTCTCCTTCTCACCGCCGAAGGCACCGCCGATCTCGGCCCCCGACGTCCCGATGTTGACGTTGGCGATGCCACAGTCAGACCCGGCTGCGCTGAGGAACCTCTCGGCGTTTCGGAGCGACTCGGTGAAGATCGCGGAAGAGAGACCCTGGGTGACGCCGTTCTGGATCTCGATCGCCTCTTCGAGGGTGTCGAATTCGATGACCCACAGGATCGGGGCGAAGGTCTCCTGCTGGGTGATCGACGCGTCCTTGGGAACCACGGCGATGGTGGGCTCCACGAAGAACCCGGGCCGGTCGATGCGGTTGCCTCCGGTGACGACCCTCGCTCCCTGCTCCCTGGCGATGTCGAGGGCGTTCATCATCTGGTCGACTGCTCGCTCACCGACCACCGGGCCCATCAGAGTCCCCGGCTCCAGCGGGTCCCCGATGCTCACCTGCTTGTACGCCTCGGTGAGTCGGCTGACCATCTTGTCGGCTACGGCCCGATGCACCAAAAGGCGGCGAAGACTGGTGCATCTCTGACCGGCGGTGCCGACTGCCGAGAACAGGGTGGCACGAACCGCCAGATCGAGGTTGGCGTCGTCCATGACGACCACGGCGTTGTTCCCACCCAGCTCGAGGATGGTACGGCCCATGCGCTGGGCCACGGCGGGACCAACGATCCTCCCCATGTTGCAAGACCCGGTGGCGGAGATGAGGGGGAGCCTGGTGTCCTCATTCATCCGGTTTCCCACCGTTGCCCCGTCACCGACTACCAGGTTGAACACTCCCTCGAACCCGCTGCCGGCCATGACCTCTTGGGCGATCCTGGTAACGGCGATGGCGCTGAGCGGAGTGCGCTCGGAAGGCTTCCAGACCACCGTGTCGCCACATACGGCGGCGATCGCCGCATTCCATGACCAAACCGCAACGGGGAAGTTGAAGGCGGAGATCACACCCACCGGCCCCAACGGGTGCCAGTGCTCATACATCCGGTGATTGGGGCGCTCGGATGCCATCGTGTTTCCGTAGAGCTGGCGGGACAGGCCGACGGCAAAGTCGCAGATGTCGACCATCTCCTGCACCTCGCCGATGCCCTCGGGGAGGATCTTCCCCATCTCGAGGGTGACCAGGGCGCCAAGCGGCTCGATCTTCTCGCGCAGGGCGTCCCCGAGACGGCGCACGTACTCGCCACGCTTGGGTGCCGGAAGGGTGTGCCAGCGCTCGAATGCCTCCACAGAAGAATCGGCCACCCGGTCGTAGTCCTCGGCCGAGGCCATGCCAACCGTGGCCAGTACCTCACCCGTGGTCGGGTTCACTACTTCCACTTGCTCGCCGGTCGCCTCTAGCCAGTCACCGGCGAAGACACCGCTGTTCTGCTCGGACAGCCCGAGGGATTCGAACACGTCTTGTTTGTTCATCTCGCTGCCACCACCTCTATCTCCACCAGGAAGCCACCGGGAAGCGCTCCTGCCTGGATGGCCGAGCGGGCCGGCGGCTCAGTCCCGAAGTACGAGGCATACACCTCGTTCACCTTGGGGTAATCCGCCATGTCCGCGAGGAAGATCGTCGTCTTGACGATGTCCGTGTAGTCGAGCCCGAGGTCTCCGAGGATGGCCCCGATGTTGTCCATGACCTGACGGGCCTGAACCTCCACGTCATCGGGCTTTCGCTCGCCGGTGACCGGGTCGAGCGCCACCTGACCGCTGAGGAAGACCAGTCCTGCGGCCTCGGTGGCGAAGGAATAGGGGCCCATCGCCTTGGGGGCAGACGGCGTGGACAACACCTTCTTGGACAATTTGCGACTCCTGCTAGCTACCAGCGGAGGCTACCCGTGGGCATTGATCTACCGGCCATCGTGGAACCGGTGTCGGCTGGGGTCAGGAGAAGCTGTTGCCGCAGCCGCAGGTGCGACTCACGTTGGGGTTGTCGATGGCGAACCCCGCGCCCATCAGCCCGTCCTTGTAATCCAGGGTGGAGCCCCGGACCATCTCCGCGCTCTGCGGGTCGACGACCACGCGCACATCGCCAAACTCTTCGACGATGTCGGTCTCGTCGATCTGGCTGTCGAAGAACATCTCGTAGGAGAAACCGCTGCAGCCGCCGGGGCGGACCGCCATCCGAAGGGCGAGGCCTGCCTCGCCCTCTTCGGCGATCAGCTCGCCGATCTTGGCGGCGGCAGCCTCCGTGACATCGACTGTCTTCTCCGGCTTGTTCGACTTGATGGTGAGGATCTGTGTCATTTCCTGGATCTGGTGGCCTGTGCCCTCATAATAACCGCAGGTGCGGGCTCCACCATTCCCCTATCCGGGTAGTGGAAATTACCATTGGTCTCGAGATGGTCACCCGTGACGACGTCATCAAGACGCTCGAAGGGGTCCGGGACCCCGAGTTGGGCGGCAACATCGTCGAGTTGGGGATGGTCACCGACGTCAACATCGACAAGTCCTCGGTCGAGGTCGGTATCGCCCTGACCGTCGCCGAGTGCCCGCTCCGCAATCAGATCGAGAGCGACACCCGCCGAAGGGTGGAGGCGATGCCCGGTGTCGAGAACGTCGAGATTCGCACCACAGCCATGACCAAGAAGCAGCGGGCCGGCCTCATGTCGGTGGCGAGGGCTCGGGCCCGAGAGTCTGCTGAGCCCACCCAGGTGTCGCCAACAACGAGGGTCATCGCCATCGGGTCAGGCAAGGGTGGCGTGGGCAAGTCATCAGTCTCTGTCAACGTGGCCGTCGCGCTGGCCCAGGCCGGCTATCGGGTGGGGCTGCTCGATGCCGACATCTGGGGCTTCTCCACACCCCGCATGTTGGGAGTGGAGGATCGCCTCGAGGCGGACCCGGACAGCAAGCTCATCGTGCCCGTCGAGGCGCAAGGCGTGAAGCTGGTGTCAACAGGTCTGATCATCGAGACCGAAGAGACGGCCCTCATGTGGCGGGGGCTGATGTTGTCCAAGGCGCTGGAGCAGTTCCTCAAGCAGGTCGAGTGGGGCGAGCTCGATTATCTGATCATCGACCTTCCGCCTGGGACCGGCGACATCCAGATGGCCCTGACCCGGATGCTGCCGCAGGCGGAGATGGTGGTCGTCACCACCCCCCAGAGGGCGGCACAGAAGGTGGCGGTCAGGGTGGCCGACATGGCCCGTCGTTCCCACGTGCCCATTGTCGGGGTGGTTGAGAACATGGCCGGGCTCGCCTGTGAGTGCGGACGGGTCCACGATGTCTTCGGCGAAGGAGGCGGTGCCGAGTTGGCCGCCGACCTCGGCGTGCCTCTCATCGGGTCCATCCCTCTGGACCCCGAGGTCGTTCCCGGGGGCGATCAGGGCCGGCCTGTGGTCAACAGCACCACACCCGCGGCGACCGCGATCCGTGCCATCGCCGAGCGACTCGTCACGCTGGTCCCACCCGCCGACCTCGAGACCTGCACGGGCCGGATCGCCAAGATCCTCACCGAGCTCGAGGAGATGCCGGCCTGACAGCCGGGCTCAGCTCTTCGTCCCGCCTCCGAGCAGGCCGCCGAGCAGATCGCCGATGGCATCCGACGACCCACCTGAGGATCCACCGCCACCGAGCAAGCCACCCAAGAGATCGCCGATGCCGCCCGCGCCGCCGCCTGTCGCGCTCCCCAGCAAATCGTCCAGCCCTCCGGTGCCGGTAGGGGTAGCGCCGCCGGCCGGGGCCGGAGCTCCGTCCTGGCCCTTCATGAA
>JALDXM010000057.1:0-9151 GCA_032155085.1 Actinomycetota bacterium
TCGACTTCATCCCTGTTCTCCTCCGTGGGTACCTGAATGTTGTTGCCGGCGGTTTCTACCCGCCATCCTGCAATATACGTGATGTATGAAATGGGTGTCGGATGGTTTGCCGGGGACCGAAACTGGCCTGCAGGGACTGACTTAGAAGAGCTCCCTGGTTGCGAGCTCGGCACCGGCACTCATCGACTTCAACTTTGCCCAGACGACGTCCTCGGCTACCCGTCCCCAGCCCGCCGATGTGTCGAATCCACAATCGGTGCCGGCAAGGACACGGGTCGGATCGCCGACGACCGTGGCGACGCGCTCGAGTCTGTCGGCGACGACTTCGGGGTGCTCGACGAAATTGGTCAGGGTGTCGATGACTCCGGCCACCAGGATCTGGTCGTCGGCGAGTCGATAGTCCGCAAAGGACTTGTACTCATGGGCATGACGCGGGTTGGCGAACGGCAAGACGAATCCGCCGACGTCGGCTTTCAGGATGACGGGCAGGATGTCGGCGAGCGGCACATCGCTGTCGTGCGGTGATTCGGAGTTGCCCCAACACACGTGCAGTCGGACGCGCTCACGAGGGACGTTCACCAGCGATCGGTTGATCACTCCGACCACCGTTTCAACGAACTCCAGGAAGACCGGCAGAGGCTGATCCTTGTAGGTGACATGGCGTTCCATTGCTAGATCGGGTGCATCGATCTGGAGGATGAATCCATGGTCGACGATCGTCTCGTATTCGACCTGAAGCGCTCTTCCCAGCGCCTCGAGGTATTCCTCGAGCGTGTCGTAGTACTCGTTCTTCAGGGCTGAGGCCACGATCCCGGGTGAGGGTGAGCTCATGAACGCCTCCTCGAATAGCCCCGGAGTCTCGGTCAGTGCCTCCTCGAGATCGGAGCACTCTGCTTCGATCGCCTCCCTGTCGGCGTAGGAGACCTCGCCGATGGCCATCGGGACCCCTGAGACGTTCGAGACTTTGTCTTCGCCTGAGGCCTGCTGGGCCCAACGCTTCTTGAAGGCCGGATAGCGCTCGACGTCGGCGCGAGTAGGCCGCTCCCAACTGCCTCCGAGCCCGGTCAGCCGATCACGCAGATACAGGAAGAACGAGTCTCGCGGCTGTTCGCCGTTGTTGCCGATATCGATCCCGGCTTCGGCCTGGCTTCGAATGCTGGCGCGCGTGGCCTGCCTGCTGGAGCCGGTTAGCTCTTGTTTGTCGACATGCTTGCCCTGGCCGCGGTCGATGTAGAGCTGGGTGAGGCCTTCGGGTCTCGGCAGGCTCCCGGTATGTGTAGTCAGTATCCGTTGTGTGCTCCGAAACATCCCGAACGGTATCCAATCTCAGGGCCGGTACTGGGGCGGCCCCGTATCCAGGGTTGGATAGTCGATGAACAGATCGGGCTCGTAGCCCACCTGTTCGAGTAAATAGGCACGTGAGTCCTCGACCGTCGAGCGCACGGCAGCCAGGTCGACATCGACGAGCGTGGCGCCCCACTTCTTGACCCTCCCGGACACCATGACGAATCGGACCGACGAGGTGTCCGCTCCCATCACTACCGCCCCATACGCATTGTTCAGGGGATATGCATTTGGGCCGCTCAGATCGATCATGACGATGTCTGCCTTCTTCCCCGGGGTCAGGGAGCCACAGATGTCGTCCAGGCCTATGGTCTCGGCCCCGTGGATCGTGGCCATTGCGAGAACGTCACGGGCTGTCAGCTGCGGTCGGCCCACCGTGGGGTTGCCGAGGGCGGCGCGCATTCGTTGGACTGCGAGCAGGGAGCGCATCTGGGTGAAGACTTCGCCGGGCACAGTGGTCTCGATGTCGACGCTGAGACCGGGGGAGATCCCGACGTCGAGGGCTCGCTGCACCGTGGGGAGGCGCTCGGCATGGGTGTCGAAGCCGAGTAGCTCGTCGACGAAGGGCGACAAGGAAACCTTGACCCCTGCTCTGCCCATCGCCTTCCAAGCCTCGTCGGACAGATCGGAGCAGTGTACGAAGTCGAGGTCGGGGCCGAGCAGCCCTGCCTTGTCGAGGTCGAGGATCTTCTCGGTGCTCTCGTCCCATGCGACGGGGTCAACAGTCATCCCGATGCCAAGGCGCCGAGCGATCTCGATCCGCTCTGCGGTCAGGTTGTCGACGTCTGAGAAGCATCGCTGGGCCATGCGCAGACTGAGCATCCCGTCGGACCTGACGAAGCGTTCCGCCTGAATCCGCTCCAGGTCGTCCGGCCATTGCTGGTCCCACTCACCGGCCTCCGGGGGGGCGTAGGCGAAGACCGCCCGCAGGCCCGATTCTTCGAGAGCGTCGACCCCAGCGTCGGCGTGTGCCGACGATCGCGTGTTGTGCGAAAGGTCGAGGAGTGTGGTCACCCCCGTGTTGAGCGCTCCGTAAGCGTTGGTGAGAGTGCCCGCGTACTGGTCATGCGGCCGATATTTGACGGCGAAGGCGTTGCGCAGCCCCAGGTAGCCAGCGACGTCGACATTGGGCACCATGCGGCGGAGCTGGCCCTGCCACATGTGACGATGGGTGTCGATGAGCCCTGGGATGACGATGGTGTCGGTGGCATCGATAACGACGACCGCGTCATCGACGCCATCACGCAGGTTGGGCCCGACCTGGGCGATGGTGTCATCCTCGATGAGGACATCGGCGGTTACGAAATCACCAACCTTCCGGTCCATCGAGATGACACAGGCGTTGGATAGGAGCACTCTTCGATCGGATGAGGCGTTGAGGTCCGTGATCGCTTCGGGAACCGTCATGGTGCCGGTCCCGCTGACCCTCAATCCCGTCGACGCCTCGTTGGTCATTGCTATGCCTCCTGATCGAGGAATTCCTCGAGGACTCGGTTGAATTCCTCCGGTTCCTCATAGAACGGGGCGTGGGCGCTTTTCTCGAATACGACCAGGCGCCCCTGCGGTATCGAGTCGGCGACATGCTCGGCCGCCGGGAGAGGAGCGTTTCGGTCGAACCGCCCGACGCATACCAGGGTCGGGACGGTGATCGTGTCGAGCATGTCACGCCAGTCGATCACCCCATGATCCTCGAGCATGCGGGCCCCGGCCAACGGTGGGGTGAGCATCGTGTTGCGCACCATCTCTTCCACCTCCTCGGGTGGGGGAGCGGTGAGGAGCAGATCGTTGATCACCTGACGCACAACAGCCTCGTGGTCGTCGAGGATCAAGTTCTGGAAGGCAATGGGGTCCATCATGTACCCCCATTCCCAGTCGTCCCGCTTCGACATGCTCGGCGTGACCCCGATCAGCACGAGACGGCTCAGACGATGAGCGCCGAACAGTTCCCAATAGGCGAGGGCGATGCTGGTCGATCGAGAATGGGCGACCAAGGTGACATCACTCAGTTCGAGTGTGTCCAGCAGTTCACGCAGGTCGGCCGCCTGTCGTCCCATCCGCAATCCACGGACCACCTTTTCGGACTGTCCCTGGGAGCGAGGGTCGAGGACGACTATGCGGTGGCTCGCAGCTAGCGCGACCTGGTGCCGCCACCAGGAGCCGTCCATGGCCCAGCCGGCAGTGAAGACCAGCGGTGACCCTGAACCGGTGTCGTCATAGTGCAATTGCACTCCGTCGCTGGTGATCAGTTCAGGCATTGCCGCCGGGGTTTTGCCATCGTCAACGCGGGTTTTTCATCGCAGCATCCGGGCCAAGACTATATAGTGCAGTCTATAGACAAGGTTTCCTGTCTGACGGAGTGAGGTGCATATGAGAACATCGAAATGGGCCGTGGTCCTGGTGATCATGGCCTTGGTCGCGGTGGCCTGTGGAGACAGCGGAGGTGGATCCGACACGACTGCGGAGGGTGGGACAGACACGACTGCGGAGGGTGGGTCGGACACGACCGGGGCGAGCTCGGAATTCCAGTTGCGCGAGGACGCAGAAGGGAACCCGGTGGAGATCCCACAGACCGACGAGATGCAGGACACGAGTGCCTACGTGACCGAGGCGCCGTGGACGATCGGCTACGCGGATGCATCCCTGTCCAACTCGGCGCGTGTGTTCGTGAACAACTTCACCGAGTGGGCAGCGTCGGGGTACGAACAGATCGAAGAGGTCGCACGCACCGACGCCAACGACAGCCCGGACAAGCAGGTGTCCGACATCGAAGACCTGCTGGTGCGAGGAGTCGACTGCTTGATCGTCGCCGCCACCTCGGAGGAAGCGGTCAACCCGGCAATCGAGCAGGCGATGGCAGATGGCATCCCCGTGATCATTCAAGAGCGTGATGTGACTACCGAGGACTTCGTCAGCCACATCAACATCCTCACGTATGACATCGGGACCATCCAGGCGGAAGCCGCAGCCGAGATGCTCGGTGGCGAGGGCCAGGTAGTGCTGCTCGAGGGAGCTGCCGGTACCGGCCCCGCCGAGGAAGCCCGGCGTGGGCACGAGGAAGTACTGGCCGAATACCCAGGGATCGAGATCCTGGCGACCGAATACACCGGCTGGTCGCGTGATGAGGGCAAGACCATCATGGAGAACTGGCTCCAGGCATACGATCAGATCGACGCCGTCATCGCCGACAGCGGCATCCAGCAGCAGGGCGCCTACGAGGCCGTGGCAGAGGCAGGGCGGCTCGACGAGGTGCAGGTGTGGACCGGCGACAGCCTCCAGGCCTGGATCCGTCAAGTCGACGCCGAAGGTATCCCGGCGGTGATCGTCAACCGTCCCCTCACGTTCGGAGCGCTAGCGGTGGACGCTTGTGCGGCGATCCTCTCGGGGGTCGAGGTGCCCAAGAACTGGTACGACCCGGTAGAGGCTCTCGACGTCGCAGCCCTCGACCAGTACATCGCTGAAGACATCCCCGGTTCGGACGAATGGTGGAACTGGTGGGACCTGCCCGCGGAGTGGTTGCCGGAGTAGGGCACAGTCGACGATTGACCATGCCTGTGTGTGGATGACGGCGGAGGCCAGCCCTCCGCCGTCGGCACATGCCGCTATGTTCAATGACGGGCGGCTCGGGAGTGTGAGGGCAGCTTGTTCAAGGTAGAGCAAATCTCGAAGCAATTCGACGGCGTGCATGCCCTGACCGATGTCGACGCCGAGTTCAAGGCAGGGGAAGTCCACGCTCTGGTAGGGGAAAACGGCGCCGGCAAGTCGACACTGGTCAAGATCATGTCCGGTTTGCATGCTCCTGACACCGGGACGATGTACCTGCACGGCGAGGAGATTTCGTTCACTACCCCTCGGGATGCCATTGACGCCAGCATCGCGGTCGTATATCAGGAGCCGTCCCTGGTGCCGATGCTCACTGTCGAAGAGAACCTCGTGCTGGGGCGGGAGCCGACCAAAGCCGGGTTTGTCGACACTCGGGCCAGACGAAAGGTGGCCGCGGAGGTGTTACCCGTGGTTGGCGCTGACATCGATCCGGCAACTCCAGTAGAGCGGCTGTCCATCGCCCGACGCCAGATGGTGGAAATCGCCAAGGCGCTCAGCCTCCGAGCGCAAATGATCCTCCTCGATGAGCCGACGTCATCGCTTTCAATCGCCGAGATCGAGCTCCTCCACAAAGTCGTCCGGGATCTGAAGCAGCGCGGAGTCAGTGTCGTCCTCGTCACTCACAACCTCGATGAAGTTTTCGCCTTGGCCGACCAAGTGACCGTCCTCAAGGACGGAAAGGTCACCCTGTCTGCGCGGGTACCGGACGTCACTGCGGCCGACGTCATTCGGGCCATGATCGGGCGGGACCTAGCCCACATGTTTCCTCCACGCATCGCGGACGACCGACCGCGGAAGACCGTGATCCAGGTCAATGGGCTGACTGTCCCAGGGCGAGCCGAGGACATCACCTTCGAGTTGAGAGAGGCCGAAGTGCTGGGTTTCGTCGGATTGATTGGGGCAGGCCGCACCGATGTGGCCAAGGCACTGATCGGTGCCATCGCCAGTCGCAGCGGCGAGGTGCTCATCGACGGCATCGACCGGCGAATCAAAGAGCCGGCGGACGCGGTGGCAAACGGCATCGCATTGGTCCCCGAGGATCGCCTGGCCGACGGCCTCGTCATGGACCTCGGGGTCAAGCAGAACATCAGCATCCCCCAGCTCGGCCGTCTCAGTCGCATGGGGATCGTCGACCGAGACGGGGAGAGCCGCCTCGCCGATGAGCAGATCGAGGCGCTGAGTATCCGAACCCCTTCCAACTCGACGGCTGTGCACAACCTGAGCGGTGGGAACCAACAGAAGGTGGTGCTGGGACGATGGCTGGCCCAGGGATGCCGGGTCCTGGTGCTCGATGAGCCGACAAGAGGTGTCGACGTCGGGGCCAAGGCGGAGATCTACAAGACGATAAGAAGGCTGGCCGAGGAAGGGACGGCGGTGATGTTGATCTCGTCTGAGCTTCCCGAGATCCTCCACCTCAGCGATCGCATCGTGGTGATGTCCAGGGGCCGGATCGTGGCCAAGCTGGAGAACAACTCGGTCAACCAGTCGGATCTCGCCAGCGAGGAGGATTTGATAAAGCTGGCGCTGGGAGTGCAGAGCGATGGCTGAAACGGGCTCCACATGACAGACGTCGCACCGGTCAGGTCACAACTGAGCAGCGCGGCGATCCGGCGGAGGGCAATCACCCGATGGACCGGGCCCGGGTGGCTGTGGCTCCTGCTCCTGGGAATCGTCGTGGTGGCCTCCCTGATCGCCGAGCCCTTTCTCTCGTCGCGCAACCTCACCAACGTTCTCCGTCAGATGATCCCACTCGGAATCGTTGCTGTGGGTCAGACGCTCGTGATCCTGCTCGCCGGCGTCGACCTGGCGGTCGCGGCCACCATCAGCATGGCCAACACCGCGCTGATGGGCATCGTGGCCGGCCAAGCGGCCAACGTGCCCGGAGCGATCGGAATCGTGCTCGCCATCGGACTGTTCATCGGGCTGGTGAACGGCCTCATCATCGTGGCCACCCGGGTTCCCGCCCTGATCGTCACCCTGGGGACGGCGAGCATCGTCACCGGTATCACGTTTCTCTACACCGACCAGAGCAATTTCGGCGAGCCGGCCGACGTGATGAACGACATCGGGTTCGGATCTTTCGGACCAATCCCGACCCTCTTTTTCCTCTACGTGGTTGTGGCTGCAGTCGGGCTCATCGTGCAGAACAAGACCGCATTCGGCACGCATCTGTTCGCAGTCGGGGGGTCAGAAGAGGTCGCCCGAGCCTCCGGAGTTCGCATTGCCAGAGTCCATGTCGCCGCCTATGTGGCTTGCGGCTTCCTCGCCGCCCTGGCGGGTGTAGCGATGTCGATGCGAATGGGTGCGGGTGAGCCCCTATCAGGAGTGGGTTTCGACTGGGACTCGATCGCAGCCGTCGTCCTCGGCGGCACCGCTCTGACCGGCGGCCGGGGCGGGATAGGCGGCACCATCGGCGGAGTGGCGATCATCTCGATCCTCAACAACGTGATGAATCTGGCCGGTGTGTCCTCCTTCACCCAGATCGTGGTCAAGGGAGTCATCGTTCTGATTGCGGTCCTACTGGCGGCCGGGGTTACTCGCCGTGTCGCGGAAGGAGTTTCGGCTCGGCTACAGCGTCGGTCGACACCGATGCAAGGGGACGTGGCAGCGTGACTGCCGTCAGCGAAGTGGAGGCTCCAGCCGGCGCCACCGGATGGCTGGCAACAATCCGTCGGCACCAGTCAATCGTCGGGCCATGGCTCATTCTTCTCTTGCTGGTCGTGGTCTCCACCCTCATCTCCCCCGACTTCCTGAGCACCACCAACTTGCTCAACATCCTGAGGCAAGCGGCACCACTGATGATTGTGGCGCTGGGGCAAACCCTGGTGATCCTGGTCGGCGGCATCGATGTTTCGGTCGGGGCGCTCATCGCAACCACGACGGTGATCGGGGGCAGCCTGATGCGAGACAGCGACGCCCTCATCCTTCCGACCGTGCTGATCGTGCTCGGGGTAGGGGTGGTCGTCGGGTTGATCCATTACGTGTTCATCGTCCGGTTCCGCACGGATGCCCTCGTCACCACGCTTGGCACGATGCTGATCCTCACCGGGCTCAATCTCATCTACACCGGCGGAGCTCCCCGCAGCAATGTCCCCGATCTGTTCCGTCAGCTTTCCGAAGGCCGACTCATCGGTGTCCCGATCATCGTGATCATCGCTCTCGCCATCGCCGCCATCCTCGCCTACGGGCTGCGTCGATCGACTTTCGGGCGCAGGGTCTATGCGGTAGGGAGCAATCGGAGCGCGGCTCGCCTTGCGGGCATTCGGGCACACAGAGTCGAGGGCTTGGCGTACGTGGCCTGCAGCGTCCTCGCCGTCCTAGCCGGCCTGGCATTGCTGGCGCGGATCGGCACCGGCGACACCGCGGCCGGCGAAGGCATGGAGCTCGACTCGATCGCCGCAGTGCTGATCGGCGGGACTGCATTCGGAGGCGGAAAGGGGAGGATCGAGGGGACCGTGGCCGGTGTCCTCATCCTGACCGTTCTGTTCAACATCTTCAATTTGATGGGGATCAGCCGGTTCGCCCACCTGATTGTGAAGGGCGTGGTGGTGATCGTCGGTGTGGCCCTCTACTCCACCCGTCCCCGTCGTGGCCGGGGCTGATCCGCCTCGACAGCCTCAGAGCTTGCTCCAGGCCTCGATGTCATCCGGCCGAAAGTCGGGGGTGACCCCGGCACGCTCCAGCAGAGAGTCCCTCGACTCGATTGCCTTCTTCAGCACGGCGGCAGTGTCGACCGAGAGCATCTGACCGTTCTTCTTGACGAATTTGCCGCCGACCAGGACCGAGTCGACGTTGCCCGGGTGTGACATCACGACCACGGCGGCCACCGGCTGGTTGAGTGGCGCCAGGTTGAGGTCGTCGGCACGCATCAGAATGATGTCGGCGTCCTTGCCGGGGGTGATGCTCCCAGTTCGTCCGTCCAGGCCGCAGGCACGGGCCCCATCGATCGTCGCCATTCGCAGCACATCCAATGAGCTGATGGTCAGACGCTCGACCATTTCGACGCGCCGGATCGACTCCTCGTTCACCAGTGCGCGCTCGGTAGCAAGGGCACAACGCATCACCGAGAACATGTCCCCTCCGACCGTGACCGGGACGTCTACCGAAAGGGTGGAGACGATGCCATAGGCGAGCGACTTCCCTGAGATGGGAAAGCCGAGGCCCATATGCATCTCCACCTCCGGGGAGATCGAGATCGATCCTCCGC
>JALDXM010000058.1:0-8909 GCA_032155085.1 Actinomycetota bacterium
CGGATACCTCGTCCCAGTTGGGCTCGCCGTTGGGTCCTGTCGCCACGTCGCCTCCTTTATCCCAGGTGACCTGTTCGCATTCTCCTGGGGGTACGTTGATCTGCCAGTGCATGGTGTCGGGGATCGTCCAGCGGCCTCCCCAGGAGAGTGCCGGCAGTCCCGAGGCTCTGATCCCTTCCATCCGGGTGATGAACGAGCTCGGATAGTTATGTCGAGCTGGAGCCGAATGCGGATTCTTCGACGGGTTGAGGTCGAGGGCGAGGGCGTAGGCGTGGATACTCCGCGCGGCGGATCCGCCAATGTCCCGGCAGTTGTAGGTGCCGCCGGCGGTTTCGACGAACAGGTAGGGGGTGGTGGCCATGATCTGTCCGACTGCCGCCCATACCGGGGCGGACGCGTTCGCCACTGAAAGCGATATGGATCCTGATGTAGTGGGGAAAGGGGTTTTCACATACCTCGAGGGGGCGCATTCCCAGTTGGCCCACCATCTGCGGAGTTGGCTGCTACTCGCCATTCTGCATCTTCCGGATCGCGGTGACGGCTTTCCCGCCGCCGGCGGAGGCGCCGATGAGGACGAGGGCGGCCTTCCAGACGTTGGTCGTTTCTCCTTCGGTGACCCAGGCGACGATCCGTACTCCGGCGGCGATGACCACGGCGATCACGACGAAGACGAGGGACCACCACAAGGCTTCTTTCAGGCCGGCGCTCACCGGGCCCGCACGATCAGCACGACGAGGATGATGAGGACGACAGCGAGAATCACGACGTCGATGCTCACGAGCTCAGACCGGTGTTGGTACTGCCTCGGGGTTGGTGCGTTCTACCCATCCGCAGGTGTCGCAGAGGGTGATGATCACCCAGGCGACCTCTCCCCACAGGGTGTACTCGAGGTATTCGTATCGATCGAGTGCCCACGCCCGGCACTCCGGGCACCTTCTCATTGACCGGATTGTACAAGGTAAGGGTCGCGAAAATCACCGTTAACCCTCTTCGCCGGCCTCGTCTTTGAATGCTTGGAGATCCTTCCGGTTCCAGTGAAGAACCCCGTCCTTACGGAATCCGAACGTTCCCGGAGGTAGGCCTCGCATGCGGGAGCGGACCAGTTCCGCCTCCGAAATGCCGAGCAGCTCGGCGGCGGCGGCCTGGTCGAGCACCGACGGGGCTCGAGGCTTGCTGGCGGGTTTCTTTTCGGCCATGGGTGTCTCCTTAGGCGGTTCGGGTAGCGCGGGCGTAGAGGAAGATGTTGGACAGGGAAACGAACGTCGACTCGTTGTGTTTCGCCTGGAAAGAGATGGTCCGGGAGCCGGTCGTGATCAGGTTGACCCGCCGGAACAGGAAGGAGCCCGACTGGTTGGGATTGTCGGCGCGGAGTGTGTGAATGTTGCTGTCGAGCCCATCCACCACAAGTTTGAAACTGGCCGTCGCAGACGACGAAGCGTCGTACACCCAACTGACCTGAGCGAGACATTTCCACTGGTCCCAATCGGAGGGGATGGTCAGGCTGACCGTGCCGATGACCGCATAAGCGTTGGTGGTGTTAGCGGCAGCGTCAGAGTCGGCAGAGTCCAGCTCGTCGAACGCTCCCACTGTCCGCCACGTGCCCGAGTAGTAGACGTAGACGAGGCCGGTGTCGGTGAGGAAAGACAGATCACCGTCGACCGGTGTGAGGTGGGCGGCCGTGCGGGCGGCAGCGGTCGCATACCGTTGGATCGTCCGGTCTCGGATGTCGTTGCCCCAGTCCGAAGAGACAACCTCCCCGCCGATGACATCGGGCATTTCAGCCATCAGGACGCTTCTCCTAGATCTTCGACAAGGATGAAGGAGGGTTGGGTCCCAGCCGCCCCCCAGGTGAGAGTTCCAGTACCGCCGATCCGTTGGGCGGACGCCTTATAAGTGTGCGAACCGGCAGACGGTGTGATGACCACGCTTGCTGTAGCACCGTCATGGATGGACGTGACCGAGAAGAGGCGTAGTTGGACGTTGAGAGTTGTCGACCCTTCCCGGATCATGAACGAATGTCGGTCGGCAGCTACCGAGGACCCAGCCTGTGAGGCGTAGACGGTCACCCGGATCCGCCGGTTCGCGGTGACGCTCACCGTTACTGACAGTCCGGGGATGTCGGTCGGGCCGGGAGCGGCGGGCGAAGCGCTGGCGGTGATCTCGGCATATCCGATGACTCCCTTGGGGAGCTCGTTCATCTTTTCGGCGGTGACGATCTCTGCTGGGACGAATTGTGGATTGCTCATGCGAGCCTCGTCGTCTCGTCGAGTACCCCGAATTCGGGGTCTCCGAGTATCCAGTAGGTGAGGTCGATTGTCTGGGCGTCGTCGAGGCGGAGGCGGACGATCCAGTCGTCGACGGTGATCTGATGGCTCATCCCGAAAACGTGGGCTTCTCGTTCGGTGGCCCATCCGTGGGGAGTGTTGATCAGGACTGCGAGCCGATCCCCGTATTCGGTGTCCCAGAGGAGACGGTTCAGATCTTCGTTGGCGGGGTCGTCGACGGCGACGAGGGTTATGTCGTCGAAGCGGGGACGGAGATCTTTTTGGGCGTTGACCATCCGGGTGGCGAGGAAGAGGACTTCTGCGTCGGTCGTGTTCAACAGGTCGGTGCGTTTGTGGGAACGGATCCCCGAGGCCGCTTGGGAGGCGGTGTCCTGTGCCTCCTGGGCGGTGCCGCCTTCCCGGGCGTAGGCGGCATGGTTGACGACTCGGGACAGAGCCCAACTGTTGGCCGGTTGGTCGGCGTGGGCGGCTTGGGCACCGGTGGGGATTTCCTCGTATCCGACATAGCCCTGGATGTTGACTGACCGGGTATCGGTGATCAGCCAGTCCCGGTCTTTGAAGGTTGCCAGCCCATCTTTCGAGCAGAAGAATGCTCCACCTTCGGCGTCGGCGGCCCGCTGGCATTCCTCGAGCGTGGTCTCGGCAAGGGTGGAGCTGGCGATGTTGTGCAGTCCGGTCTGAATGTCCCGTTCCGCGGTGGGCCATCCATACCGGTTGAGGGCAGCATGGACCCGGAGGTCGGTGCGTTGCGCTCCAGTCGCGGTCATCTCGAGCGGGTCGTAGTCTGCCCAGTCCCCCATGTAGTCGATGGCGGAGATAGCGGTGGTGATGTCGAAGCCGGCATCGTCGTAGCTGTCCATTGATTCGGTGAGCCGTCCGGTGAACAGCGGTGTTTTGAGTCCGGTGTCAGGGTCGGGGATGGCTACTACCCGGATGCGGCGGCCGGGCCGGAAGGCCCGGAACCAGGGTTCGGGCACTCCGTTTTCGGGGGTGAATATCCCGGTCGTGTTGTCGACGGTGACGACACAGGAGCCGGCCTGGAATCGTTCCCCCCATCTTTCTGCTCCCTGGTTGATGACGACTTCGAGGACCCAGTCGGTCATGTCGACCCATACGGGATCGTCTGCTCCCCAGGGGCTTTCATCCCATAGGGCTTCATCCCAGAGGTCGCCGAAACCTGCTCCGCCGCCGGTGTCGATTTCGACCCGGACATCGATCTGACCGCCGAAGGTGCGGAGTGGTTGAGCCGGAGCTGGTACCAGTGTTGTCATGGCTGTCTCACTGCGATGGGTACTGCCCCGTTGTTCCGCTGGTAGCGGCGCAGAAGGTCGACGATGGCCCTGGAGATGGCATCGGGGTCGGAGCCGAGCCCGGCGTGTATCACCGGAGCGATGACGAGTGTGTTCCCGGTTCGACCTCCGGGGGGGATGACCCGCTCCCGGTCTTTGAGGATGGCGAGCCCTTCCCCTCCGGGACGGGAGGCATGGAACACGCCACCATCATGGAATGTGGGGATGTTCGGCGTGTCGATGGAGAGGGTTTTCCCGCCGAGGATTGCGGGCAGTTTGATCGAGATTTTGAAGTCGTTCCACTTGTCGATCACCCAGTTGATCGCATTCCTGAAAGCGTTCTTCAGCCCGTCCCACATTCCGGATACGGCATCGCTGATCCTTCCCGGCATTCTCTTGAACCAGTCGACCAGTCCTTCGGCTTTGTCTCTGATCCAGTCGAACGCTTTGCCGAATGCTTCTTTGATCTTGTCCCAGTTCTTGATGATGATTCCGAGGAGTGTCCAGTTGAGGAACAGGTCGACGATCCAGTCGAGGGCGGCCTTCAATGCTTTTTTGATCCCCTCCCACACCGCGGCGGAAGTGTCTGTGATCCATTTCCACGCTTTCTTCAGGTAGGCGAGGATCTTGTCCCAGTTGGTGACGATGAGGATGACCAGGGCGATCACTGCAGCGATCAGCAGCAGCCACGGATTGGCCATCATCAGCTTGGAGAGGATCCCGAAGGCTTTGCCGATCATCCCGAAGGTTTTGATCAGCTTGGCTCCAATGCTGAGGACGGGACCGATGGCGGCGGCCACGCCGGCGAGGATGAGCAGCATCTTTTTGGCGCCGGGCCCGAGATTGTTGAACCAGTCGACGATCTTGGTCAGCCAGGAGACGAGCTGTTCCATGATCGGGATCAGGATCGAACCGATCGATTCGGCCAGATCCCCCATCTTCAATTTCATGATTTCGGCCCGGCCGGCTGCAGTGTCGGCGGCGGTGGCTGCTGATCCGCCCATGGTGTCGGCCACGTTTTGGAGGACACCGTCCATGGTGAGCGCTTCCCCGGTGGCGTCTTTGGTTTCGATCCCGTACTTCTTCAGGGCGTTGGTGTTGCCCTGGTTGGCTTTGACCATGGCGTTGGTCACCGTGGCCAGGTCGACGCCTTTGGCGGCGGCGATATCCATGGCCGCCGCGGTCTGCCTTTGGGCTTCCTCGAGGGGGACTCCGGCCTGGACGAGCTGCTGGATCGAATTGCGCATTTCCGAGTCGGCGATCCCGGTCGCATTCTGCATCGAGGTGATCCACTCTTCGTTGGCGGCGATCATGTCCTCGGTGGCGCCGGGCACGTTTTTGGAGATGGCGCCGGCCAGCATCTCCATTTCCTTCTGTTCCTCGGAGGCGGCTTTCACGGCGAGCCCGGCACCGGCGACGATGGGCAGGGTCATGCCCACGGTCATCGCTTTGCCCGCTCCGGCCATCTTGTCGCCCCAGCCTTTGGCTTTGGTCTCGGACTCTGAGAAGGCTTTGTTCAGCTTGGTTGCGTCACCGATGAGGGCGACGGTGACAACATTGGAGGCCATCTAGCGTTTCGCCTCCTTTTCGATCTGGTCGATCGCACGCTGGTAGGCGGCCCACTCTTCGACGGTCAGATTCCAGACGTCGTCGGGGGTGAGGCCGAAGTGGAAGCCAAGGACGGGCATGGCCTGGATCACCCGACCCCTTGCAGTTTTGGGGGACCGTCCTCATCGTCGGTGTCGGCGAGGGTGTCGTAGAGGGCGGACAGGTCGACATCGAATCCGTCGAGCGCGATGTCGGGGCGGATCGTATGGAGTTTTGCGTAGATGACGGCCCGGATCAGTGAGGGCCGCATCGACGCTTCGCCTTTCATGAGCCGGTCGAATTCGTATCCGCCCAGGCTCTCTTCGAGGGAGACGGCTTCTTTCATGGTGACCGAGGAGAGATCGATGTCGAGGTCGATGATCTCGTCGCCGAGCTGGATCTGGATGATCTGAGCCATCACGTGTCCTTCCAGACAGAGTCGATCCAGCTTGTGAGGATCTGCTCGTAGTCGGCGGCGAGACCGGGAGCGGCAGCTTCCATGGTGTCGGTGAGGAATGGTTGAGCTGTAATGCCATGGCCCGGCCAGCCGTAGTGGACGATCGGGCCGTACGGGTAGGGGCGGAGTCGGGCACCGGCGGAGATGGTGGCGGCCTTTTGGGTTCCTCCCGCTTTCACCGAGGCGGCCAGCTGGCCGCTACGGACAGGAGCTCTTCCTCGGGCTTCGTCGGCGATCGGCTTGGAGATCTCGAGGTGGACCAGCCGTAACCCTTTGGGCAGGTCCTGGTCGATCTTCTTCAGATTCTTGCGGACAACGTCGAGGCCTTCTACTTCGACTCCTGGTGCTTTGCCCATGTCACGGTGTCGCCGGGGTGTAGGTGACCGGGCCTGTCGTCTGTGCGGCGAGCGACCAGTCCCATTCCCCGTCGGCAGCGACCTCGTGGGCGAGCTCGGTGATGATGCATTTCCCCGAGTAGAGGCCGGCGTCGGTAGCTCCGGCGGCATCGCCCATTTGGAAGCTGAAGTCGCAGGGTGCGTCGAGGGAGTAGATGGCGTGGAGGTCGGCGGCCTGTTCGGCGGAGAGATGCCCGTCATAGGAGATGGTCCCGGCCCGCTGGCCGGCGATGGCATACCCCCAGGGCTGGCCCAGGGTCGGCTTGTTGAGCGCGTTGCGGGTCAGGGTGAGCGTCGCGCCGGAGACCATCGCCGAGATGTCCTCTGTGTTCAACAGAAGGGTCCCGAGGTACCCGGGGATGAATGTGGGCAGTGTCATATCAGTCTCCTATCACCGCGCTGGGCGGGTACTTCATGTCGATCCGGTTGATCGAGACGACTTCTTGGGCTTGGGGGTCGGACAGACGGCGGGGTCCGGTGGCGTTGCGCCAGGTGGCTCCAACCGATTGGGCAGCGCGGGCTACTCGCAGGCTGAGCTCTCGCATCTGGGTGGGGCCTTTGTCCGGTGATTTGAGGGAGGCGACCGCCCAGACGTCCCACCGTTCGAGGACGAGACCCTGGGTTTCGGGTTCGAGGAACGGGTCGCCGGGGATGACCGCCACTGACGGCGCGGTGATCGTCGAGGGTGGCGATGGGTAGAAGACGACCTGCTGGTTGAACTCTGCAGCCAAAGCTTCCATGAGGGTCTCGATCACGCAACGCCTATCCCAACCAGATCGTGAGCCACCCACGATTGGGCAGAGTCGATGGCTCGCTGCACGTCGGGAAGTAGAGCGACAGGGAAGCTGGCCGGGTCGGTTTGCAGCCCCTGGCGGATCACCATGTCGGTGGTCACCACCGGGGCGGTCGCGACCTCGAGGTAGTGGAGCCCGTAGAGGAGCTCTCTGATCTGCCAGTCGGGTTTGACCGCGGCCGGGCCCATCTCCGCCATTTCCCCCCACAGTCCGAGGGGAGACTCGACCAGTTTCAGGATCCGGGTCGCTTTGGCGACCACGGCCTGTTCCAGTCGAGCCTCATCCTCAGGTGTCATACCGGCACGCCCTCATCTCCCACTTCGTCGTCGTCGGATTCCGGTTCGGGATGCGGCTCGGGAACCGGCTCTTCGTCGGGTATCGGCTCGTGGACCGGGTCTGGCTGTGTCATCAGACCGTGAACTTGTGGATGCCGGTCGGATACAACGGGAGGGCGATGGTCGCTCCGATGATGCCGACGTCCTGGCCCATCAATGCGACGTTGGTGGAGCTGACCTGCTCGGGTGGCCGTTCCGCTTTGCGGAGGCTCTTCTGGTTGAAGAGCACGTCCGACGCCAGGGCGGGAGCATGGAACACGGAGATCCCGTTCACGTTGAAGGACTCAGCGGTGAAGTCGGGGGCGCCTGCACTGGGCAGGACCGCCGGCGCACTCGGGTTGAGCAGTGCGATCACGGCCATCCACGACGCCGTCGTGAGTCCGAGCCGGTCACCGGGAGCACCGGTAGCGGCCCGAATCTCGGCTGATTCTCCGATCACAGCAGCAGCGAACGCCGCCCAGGTGGCCGTTGGCAGGACGGCACCACCAGCAGTAGCGGCGGCGATCGTGTCAACAGCGAATTCGGCTTCGGTGACCGTGGCGTACTGGTCGATCAGGTCACCGGCGACCACTTCCCGAACCGACGGATCGGACTGGGAAAGGAGCTCCAGTGAAATGTCGACGGCACCAGCGAACCACTCCATGGGGAAGGTGACCGAGGAAACGATCAATTCCCTGGTGGCCGCTTCCACTTTTTCAGCTGTCCTCTTCGCGACCTGGGTGTGGGTGGTCACCTTGGGGAAGGCGATCCCGTAACCCGACGAGGGGAATTGGACAGTCCCCGCTGCGCTGAATAGGGGACGGAGCGTGTTGAGCTGGCCGATTAGCTCCGTGTTCCAGGCGTCCCGGATCAGACCACTGGCGTTCCCCGGTGAGGTGCCGATCACGTCAGCCAAAGCGAAGTTTTGCTTCGGATTGTCGGCCACCATTTTGAGGATGGAAGCGAAGGCGGCGTGGAGTGTCATCGGCGGTACGACGGTGGGCGCGTCGGAGATGATGTTGGCGATCTGGTTGCGGACTTCACGGAGCTCGAGCGTGTGCTCTTCCATCCGTGCGTTGAGCGGTGCCAGGTCGACGGTCTCGGTGGTCACCTCCTCCACGATCTCTTCACTGATGGGTTCGTCCATTCGGTCCTCCATTCGGACTGCCAGCACGCCCGCGGTGGGGTATGCCGGGAAGGTGACCAGGCTCGTTTCCATGAGCCGGGCCTTGGTGTGTGTGCGGGTTCCCTTGTTCTTGCGGGCTTCCAGTGAGGCGAATCCGACTGACAGGCCGCGAAGGATCCCGTCGTTTGCCATCGACCAGGCCTCGCGCGCCCGCGCCGTGTCGGCGAGACGAAACGTGCCGTAGGCGCCGTCCTCCTCGTCATCGAGGGCGGTCATCCTCCCGATCGGTTCGGCCGTGTTGTGCTGCCAGAGGAGCACCACCTCGGATGGGTCGGTGTCGGCGAAGACTCCGCGGGCGAAGCTCTCTTTGGTCTCCCCTACTTCGATCTCGCTGTCGTAGGGAACGATCCGTCCCTCGAGTGTGCGACCGTCGCCGGTGTCCTCGGCGCTGGCGCGGATCTCGAAGGGCAGATCAAGTCGTAGGTGCTGCAACCGGGACCTCCTGTCTGGATGGGGCGACGGTGAACTCGAATCCACATTCAGCAGTGGCCGCGGCCGGGTCGACACCGGAGGCGAGCAGCATCTGCAACGTCCGCGCTCGGGTTTCCAGCGACTCCTTGTAGAGGGGGGTGGTGTCGAAGGTGATGGCCGGCTGGCCGCGG
>JALDXM010000059.1:0-8805 GCA_032155085.1 Actinomycetota bacterium
CCGGGCTGAGCCTCCTCCAACAGGCCGCGCCACAATGGCCTGTCACTGCTGAGGATGACCAATGGCCCAGATCACAAAGCGATGGGGCTCGGCCGCGCTCGCCATGGCCCTGCTCGCCGCCTGCACTGCTGAGGTCGGCGCACCTCCGTCGTCTATGACCACTGCCGCCCCTGCTCAAACCACCGCAATGGCCGGGCCGACGGTGACCGGGGCTCAAGCATCTGCTGCCTCCGTGCCCAACTACAGCCTCCTGGAACTGGAGGTCGGGATCGACGCCGATTACGACAACGCGTTCGATGTCCGTCAGGTCTCACTGGACGCCACCTTCGAAGGGCCGGACGGGTCGGTCTGGCCTATTCCCGGCTTCTGGGATGCCGAAGACGCCTGGCGAGTGCGGTTCACCCCGTCGATGGCCGGCACCTGGTCGTATTCGCTGACGGTCGCCGACGAGAGCGGCGCGAGCGAACCGGCCACAGGTTCGTTCGAAGTGACCGAATCGGAGGGCAAGGGCTGGCTTCGAGTGGCCAGTGACGTCGACCCTTCGTTCAGCCCGCGCTATCTGGCCTACTCAGACGGGACGCCGTGGTACGGGCGGGGCCACGCCGACTTCGACATGGCGCTTGGCGGGGCGGACCCGGGAGGAAGCGGTCTCCGGCTCTTCAACGACATGCGGGAGAACGGGGAGAACTTCGTCATGTGGTGGCCGAGCTGGGGGTCCAACTACATCCAGGGCACATATGACGACTACGCCCTGGGACCGATGGAAGTGATCGATTTCGTGCTGCGTGACGCCGAGACGAAGGGGGCGACGCTCTCCTACACCGTCTGGACCCACCAGTACCTGCGAACGGGCGCCCACCCCTGGGGGGACGATCGATGGCAGCTGAACGGGTTCAGCGACCTGACCGACATCTCCGGCTTCTTCACCGAGCCCGAGTCGAAGGCCTGGCAGGAGAACTACTACCGCTACATCATCGCCCGCTGGGCTCACTCCCCCGCCATCGCCATGTGGCAGACCATCACCGAGATCAACGGGACCGAGGCCAACGATCAGACCGACCCGTGGCACGAGTGGGTCAACCGATACTTCCAGGAGAACGACCCGTACCGGCACCCCACCACCGCCACGATGTCGGGATCGGTGGACTGGCCCACAGGGCACGCCGAGATGGACATCACCCAGATGCATCTCTACGAGTTTCAGGAGGACCCAATCGAAGCGGCGGCCCAGGTGGCCGACTGGACCCGTCTCATGTGGGAGCGCGAGGAGAAGCCCAATTGGATCGGTGAATACGGGCAGAGAGGCCAGCAGTTCTATCCAGAGATGATGCACAACTCGAACTGGGCGGCCCTCGGGGCCGGCGCCTCGATCACGCCGATTGAATGGAACGACCTGGCCAGCTACGGCCACTTCGACGAGGCCATGGGCGATGACATGGCCCGCTTCGCCACCTTCGTGGAAGAGGTTCCCCTCGCCTCCCTCGCCCCCGAGGCCCTGGCGATCGCCATATCCGATCCCGAGGTCAGGGGATGGGCGGTGGCAGGCGACAACGGTGGTGTGGCCTGGGTGCAGGACTACGCCCTGGAGGGGTCTTCGATCGAAGAGATCCGCGCCGACACCACGTTGCGGGAGGGTGTGACCCTCACTCTCGACCCGATTGTCGCCGGAAGCTGGACAGTGACCCCGTACGACACCTGGCAGGGCATCTGGCTCGACGAGCTTTCTGTCTCATGCCCGGGTGGGCCCTGCCCCGTCCTCCTCCCGCCGTTCAGCCGGGACCTGGCCCTGAAGCTGAGCCGTTCCTGACGACCGAAGACCGTTTGGCGCGCAAGAATCGGTCACGCGCATGATCGAATATCAGCCGCTCGAGCCAATCGACCCCAGGGATGCCTTCACGGTCACCCCCGGGCCCGATCCGGAGAGGGCCCGCTCCGAGGCGGCATCACAGGCTGCCCTCCTCGTGGCGGCCAGGGCCGGGGTCCTGGGTCAGGAGAACGAGATCGTCGAGTTGGAGCAGGACGTGGAGACGAGACCGGACTTCGACCTCCCCGAGCTGCGGGCGCTGCAACGGTCCCGCCGCCTCGCCGTTGCGGAGGCGACCGCGCCGCTTCGGATGTCCCAGAAGGAGTTGGTGATCGAGCCCGCCCCCTCGGTCCAAGAGGAGATGGCACGAACCGTCCACGACCTGTACCTGCGCCCCTCCTTCGAGGAGGCTGCGGCGCTGTTCGAAGCCGGGATGCAAAGCCCACACCCCCTGGTCAGGGTGGCCGCCGCCGCCGGAGCGAGGGAGACCACCCGGCTTCGTCCCCGCATCCGGCAGATCCTGGGGGAAGGGGCGGTCTCAGAGGACCCCTTGGTGTCACGTCTTGCCCTCGAGGCATTGCGTCAGATCGATCCGAAGGATCCCGAGGTGCAACGCCAGGTCGGACGCCAGCCAACGTCGACAAAACGGGATCGAAAGTCGAACACGGCGACCATGACCCATGGCACCTGGGCGTCGGAGCAAGCCTGGTATCGGCCAGGCGGCGACTTCTATGAGGCAATGGTGCAGAACAAGCCGGGGCTCGATGTCCACGACACCAGCTTCAAGTGGTCGGGCTCCTACAGCGATGCCGGCCGTCGCGCCGCCGCCCTCGCCCTCGAGAAGTGGATCGGCGACGAGGGCTTGCAGCAGCCCGATTTCTTCGCCCACAGCCATGGAGGGACGGTGGCCAATCTGGCCACAAAGCGAGGCGTGCGGTTCGATCGTCTCGTTCTGCTGGCGTGGCCTGTTCACAACCAGTGGATGCCGGACTTCTCGAAGGTGAACCAGATCATCGACATACGAGTGAAGTTCGACCTGGTCATCACCCTCGACCGGGGAGGGCAACGGTTCCCGGCACACCCGAAGGTGGAGGAGCATCGGAACGGCTGGTTCGACCACCCGGCGCCGCACCAGCCGCCGTACTGGGACGAGCACGGCCTGTGGGACTTGTTCTGACCCGGCCACCCGGATGAGTCTCGGTGAGTCTCTCAGGGTGATCGGGGCCGGGCTCGTGTTCCGGGCCACTGGTGCCGAGGGGGCCGGATACACACTGCTCGACGCCTTCTCCGGCGATGACGAACAAGGCAAGACGCTGGCCGGGATCTCGATCGTGAAGGCGGGGGAACGGTCGGTCGGGTTGATCGAAAAGGCACGGGCGTCAGGACGGCTGACACCCGCCGTGGTGCGTCTGCTCGCCGACATCGGGGGCCCGCGTTCCCGGGCGCTCCTCTCTGAGATCTCCACCGATGACGGGCCGGTGGCGGAGGCCGCCACCGAGTCGTTGGAGGTGCTGGACGAAATCGAGTCCTTCGAGGACGACTGAGGATCTGGCGACACTCGATTTAGACTGACTTTGCGCTCGGTCATTTGGTGGGCTTATGGCCGGCGTCTCGAATAGGAGGAGGGAGACCTTGGATTCACCGGCGCTGCGTGAGGCATTGCATCGCCTCGCCGCCAATCACCGCTGGGCGTGGGTGGCTTCGTGTCGAGACCTGCTCATGTCACTACCCGGGTCCGCCCAGACCAGGCACCCTGTCACAGTCGTCGCCGACCTGAGCGCCGGTCAGCTCGATCAGCTCCTGAGCGATGGCGGGTTCATGGAACGGGTCGCCGCAGAGATCGGAGACCTCGATGCGACCCTGGAGGGGACCGCATCTCCACAGATCGCCTACTGCTCGCCCGAGTTCGGAATAGACGCCCTGCTCCCCCAATACGCGGGTGGGCTTGGCATCCTCGCAGGCGACCATCTCAAAGCCTCCGCCGACCTTCAGATCCCGCTGGTCGGGATCGGGCTCTTCTATCGCAACGGGTATTTCGACCAGCAGATAGCCGACGGCAACCAAACCGAGGCCTACCCCACCATCGTCCCGGTAGACGTCGGGGCCGTGGATACGCACGTCGTCGTGCGTGTGCCCCTTCCCGGGCGCCAGGTTGCTGCGAGGGTGTGGCGGCTCGATGTCGGGCGCATCCCGCTTCTCCTGCTCGACACCCACGTCGCCGAGAACGATGAATCCGACCGACGCATCGCCGACGTCCTGTACGGGGGCGATCGGGCACACCGTCTCGACCAGGAGATGGTGCTCGGGGTCGGCGGTGCCCGTGCCCTGTCGGCGCTCGGCTGGGATCCACCGGTTCACCATCTCAACGAGGGTCACGCCGGCTTCATCGCATTGGAGCTGATCGACCGTGTCATCAGCGGCGGGGACCTTCCCGCCGCCATGAGCAAGGTCCGTCCCGGTCTGGTGTTCACCACCCACACCCCGGTCCCGGCGGGCATCGACTGCTTCCACCGAGACCTGGTCATCCCCTACCTCGAGCCGTGGGCCGAGCGCTGGGGCGTTCCGGTCGAGGAGATCTGGGCCATGGGGCTCGACCCGGACGATGAGCACCGTTTCAACATGGCTGCCTTCGCGCTCCGTCTCTCCAGCCGGGCCAACGGGGTGTCCAAGCTGCACGGCGAGGTGAGCCGTGGCATGTTCTCCGGTACCGGGATCGGCGACGAGATCACTGCCATCACCAATGGAGTTCATGCCCGGACCTGGGTCGGGTCGGATCTCCAGGCGACCTTCGACTCGACGCTCGGCCGCTCCTGGGCCGACGGTGACCCGGGAGCGTGGGATCAGGTGTCAGCCATCGACGAGGACCTGCTTTCGAATCTGCGGTCGGGAGCATCCCGCCGTCTTGCTGACATCGTGTCGGTGACCACAGGGCGCGACCTCGACCCGGACGCGCTCATCATCGGCTTCGCACGTCGCTTCGCCCCATACAAGCGTGCGACCCTCCTCCTCCACGAGGCGGAACGCCTGAAGGAGATGCTGGGGGACGACGATCGCCCTGTGCACTTCGTCTTCGCGGGCAAGGCCCATCCTCAGGACGGCCATGGAAAGTCCCTCGTCTCAGAGGTCGTATCTTTTGCCTCCTCGGCGGATGCAAACAACCGATTCACCTTCGTCCCTGGATACGACATGAAAGTGGCCCGGGCGCTGGTGGAAGGCTGCGACATCTGGCTGAACAACCCCATCCGCCCCCGCGAGGCCTCTGGCACCAGCGGCGAGAAGGCGGCCCTGAACGGTGTCCTGAACTGCTCGATCCTCGACGGGTGGTGGGCCGAGATGTACGACGGAGCCAACGGCTGGGCCATCGCCTCGAGCGATGACGAGGACCAGGAGCTGAGGGATGCCGCCGAGGCGGCTGCATTGGTCGATGTGCTCGATCAGATCCGAGAGATGTACCACCGGGATCGCGCGGCCTTCAACGAGCGTATCCGACACGCCTGGCGCACTCTGGGGCCCCGCGTCACTGCGGCCAGGATGATCCGCGAGTACATGACCGAGATCTACGGACCGGCCCTGGAGCAAGCGCGCACCTGAGTGGGTCCGGTCAGGCGCTCAGGTGGCGGATGAACCAGGTGCGGGCCAGGTCGGCCACTACATCGAGGGTGCCGGGTTCTTCGAATAGGTGGCCCGCCCCAGGGACGACCTCCAGTGCCGTTTCCGCAGTCATCTCCGCCCGGGCCGAGATATTCATCTCCAGCACGTTGGTGTCGAGGCTTCCGACGATGAGCAGTGTCGGCGCCTTGACCTGTGGAAGCGCCCGACCGGCGAGATCCGGCCTGCCACCACGAGAGACCATCGCTTCCACCTGGTCAGGTCGCTCCGCAGCAGCGATCAGTGCGGCCGCCGCCCCGGTGGAGGCACCAAAGAGGCCAAGCGGAGCCGTGCCCGACTCACACAGCCAGTCGATGACCCCTACCACCCGCTCACCCAACATCCCGACCGCGAACCGATGTCGACCGGTCATCCGGTCCTCCTCGTCCTCGGCTTCGGTGAGCAGATCGAGTAGAAGAGTGCCCAGCCCGGCGGCGTGAAGCACCGCCGCCACATGCCGGTTCCGTCCACTGTGGCGACTGCTGCCACTGCCATGGGCAAAGACGACGACACCACGGGCCGCTCCCTCCGGGGAGCCGAGACTCGCGCTGAGCGTCACGCCTCGAGACAGATCTATGGCTGTCTCGACAAACGGGTGGATCGCCCCGTCAGCCATCGCCGTTCCCATCACCTTCTTCTCCCCCGAGATTGTCGACACGGAATCCCATCAACTCGGCCAGTTGGGTGAGACGGTCGACCAGCAACGTCCGCTCCGGGGAATCCTCCAGATCGGCTGCTTCTCCAAAGGCTCGTTCCAGCTCGCGCTGCAGATCGTCACGGTCCCCTGACTGCCATTGCTCCAGAGCCTGTTCCACCCGATCCTCGACTTGACGAACGTCCCGGTTCTTGAAGACCGGGGGCTTCAGGGAGGCAAGAAGTAGCCCGATCTCGCCAGCGACGCTTTCGGGTGTGGGCACCGTCGTCGGAGTCGTGGTCGGCGGCGTGGTCGTAGTCGGTGCGAGGGTTGTGGTCGGAGGCAAAGTCGTTGTGGGCGCGGGCGTGGTGGCGACAGTCGGAGCTGAGGTAGCCGGCGTGGTGGTGTCAGTCGCTTGCTCGCCGCCCAGCTGGTTGAACAGGGCGGCTGCCGCCAGAGCGAGCACCGTCACCAGCAGCAGAATCACGGGCCACGCAATCGACCGAGGGCGTTTACGCCGGACCGGTGCCGCTGGGGGCGGTGTCTGAGGCGGGGTTGGAGGCTGGGTGGGCCGCACCACCGTTGGTTCCTCCGAGGCCGCCACCGCGCTTTCGGCCATTGGCGCGGCAGCCATCACAAGTGTGCTCGATCCGACCAGTGCGGCCGCGAAAGCTCCGGCGGTCCGCGGCCGGGCCTCTGGATCCCGGGCCATCGCTGCTTGCACCGCCGCGGACATCTGGTCAGGAGCAAGGCCGTCGAGGCTGGGGACGCCACCGACGCGCACCGCCTCGAGCAGGGCGGCCGGCGTTTCCGCCGAGAAAGGAGGCCGGCCGGTCAGGAGTTCGAACGTGACCGCACCGAGTGAGTAGATGTCCGAAGCCGGCGTGGCGGGGTCGCCGGCGAGGATCTCGGGTGCCAGATAGCTGATGGTGCCGACCAATTGACCGGATTCAGTGATGGTGGACTGGTCGTCGATCGTACGAGCGATGCCGAAGTCGGCCAAGCGCACCCGCCCATCGGGCTCGACAATGAGATTGCCGGGCTTGATGTCGCGATGGATCACCCCAACCGAGTGGGCGTGGTCGAGCGCCGCCGCAACCTGGGTCACCACGCCGGCGACATCAGACGACGGCATCGAGCCCGATCGAGCCAGGTGCTCAGACATCGTCTCCCCCGCCACCAATTCGAGGACGATGTAAGGGCCGTCGATGTCCTCGCCCGTGTCGAACACTGTGACGATGCCCGGATGGTTGAGCATGGCCGCAGCACGTGCTTCGCGGGCAAAACGCTCGGAGGCGGCTCGATCGCCCGCCAGGTGGGGTAGGAGACGCTTGATCGCCACGAAACGGCCCAGGAGCGTGTCCTCCGCCTTCCACACCGTGGCCATGCCACCGGCCCCGATCTGCTCGATCGGCCGGTAGCGATCACCGATCACGGGGCCAGGTTACGAATGTGACCGAAGTAGGGGAACCAGCCGTCTACCGCATCGCAAGCGGGGTGGGCGACAAAGGGGCTTCCAACGAGAGGAAACACAATGCATCACCCCGACGAAATGCTGATCAGGGTCATCATCGACGACCGGCTCTGGGAAGCCGATACGGAGCGCAAGAATCGACAAGCAGGTGTCCGTGTCAGGAGAGTCTGGCCAAGATGGCTTCGAAGCGCGGGTTTCCGTGCAAGCTGGACCAATCGGGGTCGTTTCTCAGGAAGTCGTGGTGTGACCACCCGGCTCGGATGACTTGCTCGAGTGAGTCGAGGGCACGATCGGTTCGCCCGGCCAGGGCTATCGCACTGGCGGCGTAATAGGGCATCGGACTGTCCTCGACCTCGAGTGCCTTCTCCGCCATCGCCAATCCCTCGCCTATCCGGCCCATGGCCACCAGGGCTATCGCTCCATCTCCCAACGCTCTCGAGTCGTCAGGAATGAGACGCAGGTGATAAGAGACCAGGTCGTAGACCCGTCGTTGGGTGGCCTTTGCTCGCTCCCGTTCCCCCAGTGCCCCCAGCGTCTTGGCGAACAGCGCGGTGGAATGGAAGTCCTCCGGCCGTATCGAGACGGCTTGGCCAAACATCGTGTTGGCTCCGGCCATATCGCCGGCACAGAACAGCGTCCGTCCGAAGAGATAACACGTCTCGAAGCGCCCACCAGGCAGCGCCAGCGCTTGTTTGAACGACTCCATCGCCTCGCCGTAACGCCCGGCGGCTCCAAGTGCGAAGCCGAGCGAGGCATGGGTCTCACCCATGTCACTGTCAACCGCGACCGCCCGCCGGCCGTACGACTCGGCAGCTTGCAAATAGGCAGGATCGGGCTCGTAGTAGAGATGCAGGAACGAGTAGGCATCTGCCAGCCCGGCGTTGGCGAGGCAGTAATTCGGGGCGACTCGGGTGGCCTCTTCGAATTCGAGGATGGCTTGTTTGGTGTATCCGAGTCCCCCGCGATAGAAGTGGCTCATCCCACGCAGGTACAGCTCGTATGCGGCTGTGCCGGGAGCCACCGACCTGGGCTCACTCCCGGTCTCGAGCCTGACGCGCAGCGCCTGGATGACCGAACGAGCGATGTCTTCCTGGATGGCGAAGATGTCGTCGAGGTCGCGATCGTATGTCTCAGCCCAGATCTGGAAACCATCCAGCACATCGCTCAGGCCTACCGTTATTCGCACCCTGTTCTCCTGGCGACGAAGCGTGCCCTCGAGCACAGATGTCACACCCAGCTCAGTGC
>JALDXM010000060.1:0-8709 GCA_032155085.1 Actinomycetota bacterium
CGTATCCACTGGTCGCAGCGCTTTTCGACGAGGACCTGTCGTTGCTCGAGGGTCTGCTCGCATTGGTTGTGGGCGGGCTGACCGCCGGTGCAGTGTTCCTCGGAGTGTCGGCGTTGCTCCGGGCGCCTGAACTGCGTGACCTTCTGCGCCGAGGCTGAACGTTGCGTGTGCAGATTGACACATCGGATGTGTCCGTTTGCACACGCTCTCCAAGGCGGTCGGCCTATGTCAAGGTGCCGTCTTGATACGGCGACTCCATATGCCTGCACCGATGAGACAGGTGGCGCCTCCGATTAGCAGTAGCGGGATCGTGAAAAGACCCAGCCCGACTCCGGCAGCGGCAATCACCAGCCCGCCCAGCACTATCGCAGTGGGGAGAAGAGCGATCCGCTTGGTGCCGGTGTGGGCAGGATCGGCATGCCACCAAGCGCCGAAAGCGCCCACCCCGGAGGCCGTGGCGACGGCGCTGGTGACTCCGGCGGGTACCCACCACCAACCAAGGTCACCTGCCAAGGAGGCAACCAGACCGACAACTAACCCGATGCCGAACAGACCGACAAACGCCGCGGGCAGGACGCCAATCATCACCATCAGGGATCCTCGGCGTGGCATGGTTCGATACACGGCGAGCCCGAGCAAGATCAGGAAGCCGGCAGCTGCCATGAATACGAGAGCAATGATCTTGCCGGCGGTCACCCCCACCGACACCTCATCGGTGATGAACTGCCGTATGCCGGCGTAGATGGTGGCCAAAGCGGTGAGAATCGCGAGTGTCTGCCACCAATAGCGCCCGGGAATGTCTGTCATGATGCTCTCCTTCGTTGAGCGGCCGCCACGAGCAAGCTGGGAAGCTCGCCAGCTCAGATCGGCTGGAACTCCGGCTGCCCATCGCCCGAGGATGGAAAGCGATGTGACGGCTGATCGCTCACCCTCGGCCACGGCGTGGTTTCTGTGTTCCCAGAGATCAGACTCGATCTCTGCTCGCCGGTCGTTCCGGGCGTCCTCCTCGGAACCCAGCGTGTAGAGCCGGACCCAGAGAATGACCACATTTTCGGGGCCGGTCGTGGGGTTCACGACGGGGCCAGCCCTGCTTGCCCTCTCGGCTGGGGCCGTCCGCTTTGAGCCCTGATCGTCGCAGCAGCGCGTTCTCCTGCCCCTGTCACTCGGTAGAGGCGCCGCCGCGGCCGACCCTCGGCGAGCGCCAGATCAGCTTCCTCCCAATGCGACTCCAAAAGTCCAGCAGCCTCCAGGCGCCCCAACGCCTTGTACAAGGTCCCGTGAGCAGTCAACTGCTGCGCCTCAGCGATGTCCTGCATCCGTTTCGCAATGGCGAACCCGTGAAACTCGCTGTTTCCATTGCGACGCAGGTCGAGACCCGCGGCGAGAATTGCCTCCTCGATCGGCAGCAATGCACCCGGCTTTCTTCTCATGACTTCATTATAGGAAGATATCTGCCCGATGCAAGTGGAGGGCGCCAAAATGGGCAACACGACCGTTGGCGGCCCAGGTGGCAGAGCACCAGGGGCTCAGCTGGGTCTGACGATGTCCCGGGGCATGTTCGGCTCCTCGGGCAGGCCGGCGACCATCCAGGCCGGTAGGGGCCGCGAGCCGTCAGGGGGCGCCTCGCGGATGACTCTTTCCTCTTCGGAGATCCGGTCGAGGACCACCGCGATCAAGGCAGCCTCGAAGGCGCTGGCGCCGCCCCTGATCTGGATGCCCCTGACCTTCTTATCGCCGTTCATCCGGGTAACTCCACCAGTTCGATCAAGGTACCACCGAGGTCGGAGGGGTGGACAAACGCGATGCGAGCCCCTCGCCCGCCGGGTCGGGCGTTCTCGTCGATCAGCCGTGCGCCCTGCTCGCGCATGTGCTCCAGGGCCGTCTCGATGGAGGCAACCATGAAGGCGACATGGTGAAGACCCTCCCCCCGTTTTTCGAGGAAGCGGCCAACCGGGGTGTCGTCGCCGAGTGGCTGGAGCAATTGAACGAAGGACCCTCCGACCGGGATCATCGCCTCCTCCACACCCTGCGCCTCGACCACCTCTCGATATAGCGGCTCAACTCCGTAGCGGTCCCGGTACCCGGCCAGCGCCGCATCGAGATCGGAGACTGCGATGCCTACGTGGTCCAGGTTCAACAACTTCACGTTCAGGAGGCTAAATGGCGAACCCAGGGTTCTGAGCGTCGCTGAGCGACGCCTGCAACCCTGGGTTCGAAAATGCCGCCGCCGGTAGCATCATCCCCCGTGACCAACCCAGTCATAACCGGGATCGCCCGAACCCCGATCGGCAGGTATGGCGGAGCGCTGGCCCCGATGCGAGCCGTCGAGCTCGGGGGCGCTGCGATCGCCGGCGCAATCGAAAGAAGCGAGATCGACCCCGGAGCGGTCGACGAGGTCCTGTTCGGGCACGTGCTTCAAGCTGGTGAGGGCCAGATCACCGCCCGTCAGGCTGCGGTCAAGGGTGGCCTTCCCATGACGGTCCCCTCGGTGACGATCAACAAGGTGTGTTTGTCAGGGTTGTCGGCCATCGGGCTGGCAGAGCGCGCGATTCGTGCTGGTGACACCAAGTTCGCAGTGGCGGGCGGGATGGAGAGCATGTCCAACGCCCCACACGTCGTCCGTGAGTTGAGATGGGGCGCCCGGATCGGGAACGTCGAGATGGTCGACGTGATGCAGCACGACGGGCTCTTCTGTGCCTTCGACCATTGCACCATGGGCGAGTCGTCGGATCTCAAGAACCAGCGGCTCGGGATTACGCGGGAAGAACAGGACGAATGGGCCGCCCGCAGCCACCAACGGGCCGAGGAAGCAACAGCCAGCGGGATCGCGGCGAGGGAGATCGTTCCCGTCACGGTGAACACACCCAAGTCAGAGCCGGTCGTGGTGGATCGGGACGAAGGCATAAGGCCAGGCTCGACCGCCGAATCGTTGGCAGCTCTCCGGCCGGCATTCACCCCGGAGGGCACGATCACGGCGGGCAACGCATCGCAGATCTCCGATGGGGCCGCGGCGGTGATCGTCGCGGACCGCGAGGCTGCCGAGGCATCCGGCGCGCCGATCGTCGCTGAGATCCTGGGCTACGGCCAGATCGGCGGGGTAGATGCCACCCTTCACGAGCGCCCGGCCGAGGCTCTCTCGATCGCTCTGAAGAGGGCCGGTCGCGACGTTGCCGACCTCGAGTTGGTGGAGATCAACGAGGCATTCGCCGCGGTGTCTCTGTGGTCGGCACGGATGCTCGACATCCCGGAGTCGAAGGTGAACGTGCACGGTGGTGCCGTCGCCCTGGGCCACCCCATAGGGGCCACCGGGGCCCGGCTCGTCGTCAGTCTGATCAACGCCCTCCAGGCCCGTGGTGGTGGCATCGGTGCCGCCACTCTGTGCGGAGGTGGCGGCCAGGGCGACGCACTGGTCATCGAGGTCGGTTGATGCCCGAACCGGTGGAGCGCAACCTGGGCCTCGATCTGGTGCGAGTCACCGAGACCGCTGCGATGGGTGCCGCACGCTGGCTGGGACGGGGCAACAAGGAAGCGGCCGATCAAGCCGCAGTCGACGGCATGCGCCTCCATCTGTCCACCCTCGACATCGACGGCCTTGTGGTGATCGGGGAGGGGGAAAAGGATTCGGCGCCGATGCTCTACAACGGGGAGCGGGTCGGCACCGGCACGGGGATGGTCGTGGACGTGGCCGTCGACCCGGTGGACGGGACCACCCTCACCGCCTCGGGCATGCCAGGTGCCATCGCCGTCATCGCGCTCGCCGAAGGTCGAGGGACCATGTATGCCCCAGGCTCCCTGGTTTACATGGACAAGATCGCGGTCGGCCCCGAAGCCGCCGGGATGGTCGAGCTGGAGGCGCCGGTCGAGCACAACCTGCGACAGGTGGCCAAGGGCAAGCGCAAAGAGGTCAACGACCTGAGGGTGCTGATCCTCGACCGCGAGCGCAACCAGCACTACATCGACGGGGTGCGGCAGGCCGGTGCCCGCATCTCGCTGATCCGCGATGGAGATGTGGCCGGAGCGATCGCCACGGCACAGGACGAAACCGCCGCCGACGTGCTGCTCGGCATCGGTGGCTCACCGGAGGCGGTGATCGCCGCCGCAGCCCTCAAATGCATGGGCGGGGAGATCCAGTGCAAGCTGTGGCCCCGAAACGAGGAGGAGCGCCAGTCCGGGGTCGACGAAGGCCTCGATCTGGATCAGGTGATGGACACCGCAACCCTGGTGGCATCTGACAACGTGTTCTTCGCCGCCACGGGGGTGACAGGGGGCGAGTACCTGAAGGCCGTCGAGTTCAGACGGGACGATCACGTGGTGACCCACTCGGTGATCATGCGCTCCAAGACCGGGTCGATTCGATACATGGAGGCGACGCACAACATCGCCCGTCTCGGGGAGATCTCAGCCCAGACGCTGGATTAACTGCGAACCCTGGGTTGCGGGCGTCGCTCAGCGACGTCTGGCGCCCTCAGTTCGAGAAGTTCAGGCGGACAGGATCGTGCGCAGGTCGACCACGATCCCGATCAGGAGCAGGACCACCACAACCCCGATGAAGCTGGTGTAGGCCCAGCGGGCGCGGTGGTCGGCGATCCAGAAGCGGCGCACTCCGGAGACCCCCATGTAGATCGCCAACACTGACAGGGCGATGGTGATGGGGGCGCTGGCGGCCCCGGTCAACCCGACGATCGGCGCCAGGACCGGGATCAGTAGATAGGTGATGATGCAGCGGATCCCAGACACCACGATGGCGGCGGTCGTGTTGCGACGTGCGCCGAGGATGGCGTTCTTGTCGACTACGTCCCCGACCCGAAGGAGGCGTCGCATGAAACGGTCGGCGGAGGTCCTCTCGGTCGTAGTGGGAGTCGAGCTCATAGCTCCATCCGCCCGGCCAGGGCACGACCCAAGGTCAGCTCGTCGGCGTAGTCGAGATCTCCCCCGACCGGCAGACCCGAGGCGAGCCGGGTCACTTTGACCCCGAGAGGCTTCATCTCCCGGGCGAGATACATGGCGGTGGCGTCACCCTCGACCGTCGGGTTGGTGGCAACGATTATCTCGGCGATCTGCTCGCGACCGATGCGGTCTGTGAGCTCGGTGATGCGCAGCTGGCCGGGCCCAATCCCGTTGATCGGCGAGAGCGAGCCGCCAAGGACGTGATAGAGGCCCCGAAACTCCTGGCTTCGCTCCACCACCACGATGTCCTGGGGCCGCTCCACCACGCACAGGATCGATGCATCACGCCGGGTGTCCCGGCAGATCGCACATAGATCCCCCGAGGCCACGTTGAAGCATCGTTCGCAGAGCGTCACCTGATCACGCATGTCGTTCACAGCGGTGGCCAGTCGACGGGCATCGGCCTCCTCGACACTGAGCAGGTGAAAGGCGAGACGCTGCGCCGTCTTCTGCCCGATCCCGGGAAGACGGGCCAGCTCGTCGATCAGACGCTGGACCGGGCCTTCGAACATCAACCGAGCAGGCCACCGAGGCCCATGCCCCCGGTGAGCCCTCCCAGCTGCTCAGAGGCGGCGGACGTGGCCGCCTCCATGGCCTGCCGCACCGCGGCGACGACCAGGTCCTGGAGCATCTCCACGTCTTCGGGGTCGACCACCTCGGGGGCGATCGTGACCTCTAGCAATTCCTGGCCACCCGTGACCTTGGCTACCACCATTCCCCCGCCGGCGGAGCCCTCGAAGGTTCGGTTGGCCAGCTCGGCCTGGGCAGCGGCCAGCTGCTCCTGCATCTTCTGTGCCTGAGCCATCAGCTGACGCATGTCTGGCTGCCGATTCATCGCCGCGAACGGTAGTTGCCGAGGACCCAGTACCAAGTACCAGGCACCTACTCCTCCACCACCTCGGCGCCCAGCTCGGCTGCCAGCAGTGAGGTGGGGTCGGTCGCAGCCGCGGGCCGCTCCTCGAGCTGGCTCATGTCGATCGTCTGGTCGCCGCCGCCATCCGGCGCCGTCTCCCTGAGCCCGAACTTGACCTCGACCTTGCCACCCAGAAGGTCGCTCGCCCTGGTGGCCACGATCTTCCTGGAGAGATTGGAGATGAAAGCCGTGGGGCACCTCGAGCAAGATCACGTTGCCCTCGACGCCGGCGGGGACCGATTCCCGGAAGAATGCCCATCGCCGAGCTCCCAGCACGTCCCGCAACGAGCCGAACAGACCGGGCCAGACCTTCTGCAGTTGCTCCAGGGAGATGTCGATAGCCGGAGCCTCGGCCTTGGGCTGCACCTCCGGCGATGAGTCGGTCTCGCTGGCCGCGGCGGTCGGGGTGGGCTCAGGTACGGAGGAAGCGGCCGACGTCGCAGTGTCCTCGGGGACAGGGGTGGCAACCGAAGCGGGTGCGGGAGCAGTCGTCACCTGCGGTGTGGTCGGAACCGGGTCGGGCTTGCCCAAACGCCGTTCGATGCGTTCGACCCTCGCCAGCAGCGCCTCAGTGTCGCTGGCGGTCTCAGGCCGGGTGAGCTTGATGAGGGCGAGCTCGGTCATCAACCGCTCCTCTCGGCCCTCGCGCAGGCGAACCAACGCGTCACCGAGCAGGTCGACGGCGCGGAGCACGTCAGAAGCCGACACGAGTTGTGCCGCCTTCCGCCACGCCTCGTACACATCGGCGGGCTCGTCCGCGATCTCGGCGAGGTTTGGCGCGTAGTGGGCGAGGAAGGCACCGCGGAAGAAGGACACCGACTCGGAGACGAACCTCCTGAGATCCACGCCGTCCGCGGCCAGCTCGGCCACCAACTCCAGGGCTGCCTTCGCGTCCTCATCGGCGACGGCCTCGACCAGCCTCATGAAGGCCTCCGAATCGGCCAGGCCTAGTGCCCGTCTCACCCCGGCGACGTCGACTGTGCCGGCGCCCAGCGCGGCCACTTGCTCCAGAAGTGACAGGGAGTCCCGGACCGAGCCACCGGCATGGCGGGCGATTGCGATCAGGGCGGCCGGGTCGGACTTGTGACCTTCTCGCTCCGATATGACGCTGAGATGGCCTGCCAGCTCCTCGATCGGCACAGGGTGGAAATCGAAGCGCTGGCTCCGGGAGCGAATGGTGTCGAGCAGCTTGTAGGGCTCGGTGGTGGCCAGAACGAAATGGACGTGATCCGGGGGCTCCTCGAGTGTCTTGAGCAGCGCGTTGCCCGCCGCCTTCGAAAGCATGTGGGCCTCGTCCAGGACGAACACCCGTTTCGACGTCGCCGAGGAGGCCACTGTGGTGACGCTGACCTTGATGTCCCTGATGTCGTCGACCGAGTTGTGCGAGGCGGCGTCCAACTCCAGCACATCGAGTGAGGTGCCTTCTGTTATTGCCACACAGCTCGGGCAGACGTTGCACGGTGATCCGTCTGAGCCCCGGTTCACACAGTTGAGGGCCTTGGCCAGGATGCGAGCAGTGGTGGTCTTCCCCGTCCCACGGGGCCCGGTGAACAAGTACGCATGGGCCACCCGCCCATCGGCCACCTCTCTGGCGAGGGTGGTCGTCACGTGTCCCTGCCCGATCACGTCGTCGATAGTCTGGGGCCGGTACTTGCGATAGAGAGCCTGGTACTCCACCAACGCCACGGTAACCGCTGGGTGTGACTGGGGACATGGCCACGGGTGTGTCAGGCAGAATCCGCCTATGGCTGAGAGCGCCGGCATCGTCAACGACCGGGGCAAGTCCAACAGCGAGGCGTTTGTCGGGCTCATCGAGACGAGGTCGGACGAGGTCAAGGAACTCGCACTCGCCACCCGAGATCTCATCTACGACGTCTACCCCGCCACCGTCGAGGTCGTCTGGCCCAGGCAGGGAACGGTCGGGTGGGGAGTCGGGCCCAAGAAGTTCTCCGAGCAGTTCGCCTACTTCATGGCGTACGGAAAGCATGTGACGCTCGGCTTCTACCGGGGTGGCGACCTTTCTGACCCGGACGGATTGCTGCCGAAGTCGGGTGGTCGGCAGGCCGGTGGCGAGCTGAGCATGCGGAGTCTCAAGATCGATGACGTGGCACAGACCCGGCTACCCACCCTCCGTGCCCTGATCGAATCTGCTGTTTCGGAGCGACAAGATCGCTGATCGGCTTCGGTTAGACGCCTCATCGGTCGATACTTCAGGACGTGACCCAACCTCTTATCGATAGCCCCGCGACCGCGTCCGCCGGCGCCAGGCCCGCGGTGTGGGCCCGGGGCCTGGTTCGCAGGTTCGGCAAGACGGTGGCCGTCGATCATGTCGACCTCTCCATCGCCCCCGGGGAGTTCTATGGCCTGCTGGGCCAGAACGGCGCCGGGAAGACGACCACGATCAAGACAATCGTTGGCCTGCTCCGCCCGGACGAGGGCTCGGTGGGGATCGGCGAGTTCGACACCTGGAAAAGCCCGACCGAGGTGAAGGCGAGGATCGGGGTCCTTCCCGAGGAGTTCAACCTCTACGAACGGCTCACCGGGGCCGAGCTGCTCGCCTTCACGGCTGCCATGCATGGCCTGGATCGCGCCGAGGCGAGCAAACGCCGCAATGAGCTCCTCGACCTGCTGGACCTCACCGATGCGGGCACCAAGCTGGTCGGTGACTACTCCCGGGGCATGCGGAAGAAGATCGCTCTAGGTGCCGCCATTATCCATCGCCCGCCTGTTCTCTTCCTCGATGAGCCCTTCGAAGGAGTCGATGCCGTCTCAGCCCGCCTCATCCGCCGGCTTCTGCAGCAGGCAGCCCAGGGTGGCACCACCATCGTCTTCTCCTCCCACGAGATGCA
>JALDXM010000061.1:0-8704 GCA_032155085.1 Actinomycetota bacterium
AAGAGCATCTCGTCGTGGACCGTCTTCCCGGCCTTGGTGCTCTCGAGGTCCTGGGCGTCGAGGAGCTTGTCGAGATTGAGATAGCTCCCGTAGTAGAGGTCCGGGTCCATGACAGGCACGCTACCGCTCGCCGGCTGATCGTTCAGCGTTGCACCACTCGCTGGACCGATCCCAGAGCTCCCTTGCCAGGTCCACGTCCTGCGCCACCAGAGAAGGCGGCACTTTCGTCCGTTGCTGGTAATAGAGCCCGCTCTCCCGTGCCACGTCCTCGGATGTGGCACACCAGAGCACGGTGTCGGCGCCCTGTTCAGGGGTGAGCATCCCCGAGGTGACCGCCCGGATCGGTCCCGGGATGATCCGAGTCCGGACCAGGCCCGGGTGGACGGCATAGGCATTGACCTCCGACCGGCGCCGGGCCAGTTCCCCGATGAAGAGGACATTCGCCAGTTTCGAGATGGCGTACTCATTCACGCCGATGCCCCTCGTTGGGCGACGCATGCGGTCCAGATCGATGCCATCAGCCCGATAATGCATGCCGCTGCTCAGGCTCACCACGCGTGCACCAGCGGCCAGGACGGGAGCCAACTCTTTGGTGAGTAGGTAGTGGCCGAGATGATTGATGCCGAAATGGACCTCGAACCCGTCCTCGGTGAGCCCTCGGCGGTTGACCCCGATCCCGGCGTTGTTCACCAGGACCTCCAGCGGCCTTTCGGAACGGACGACCTGCCTTGCCGCTTCTCGTACCGATCGACGCGACGCCAGGTCGAGCCTGAGATACTCGGCGGTCCCCCCGGCAGTTTCGATCTCGCCGATAACGGGCTCCAACCGTTCCGGATAGCGGCCGGCGGCAATGACATGGAATCCGGCCTGACCCAGACCGACGGCGGTCGCCCGGCCGATGCCTGAGCCAGGGCCGGTGACCAGGGCGACCGGCATGCCGGCAACCTAGTGATGCCTCAACGGTGAATACCACGCCGCGCTTAGCCTTGCCCGGTGCACATCGCAGCCGACGATCTCGTCGCAGCACTTTCCGGGCGTGGATATCGGATCACCAATGCCCGTCGCGCCGTCTGCGAAGTCGTCGCTTCCGCCCACGACGAGCACCTGAGTGCGGCGGACATCTACGACCGGGCTCGGCAGACGAGCGGGACTCGACTTGACCGGTCCACGGTTTACCGGACCCTGGAGGCACTCGAGGAATCCGGGCTGCTGGCCCACTCCCACCTCGGACACGGCCCGTCGGTGTACCACCTCGCCGAGGACGCAGGACATCAGCATCTGATCTGCCGGAATTGCGGGGCCACGGTCACCCTTCCCGAGACAGAGGCGGCGCTGCTCGCCCGGAAGATCACCGAATCGACAGGTTTCGTCCCCGACCCCAATCATTTCGCTCTCTCCGGGCTATGCGCTGATTGCGCCACCCGAGAACCGGTGTGAACGGCTAATTGCGAACCGTTTGCAACTAGCGGTATTCTGGCTTCATGGTCGTGGCAATGCACGCCCCGGACGGCTTTCTCGGTGTCGGGGTGGCCGTCGTCACCGGGATCATCAGCATCGTGATCATCGGCTTTGCGTTGAGGCAGTCGAAGCAGCAACTCAAGGACAAGGCCATCCCCCTCGCCGGGATCACAGCCGCCTTCATCTTCGCCGCGCAGATGTTCAACTTTCCGGTCGCGGCCGGCACCACCGGGCACCTGCTCGGCGGTGCTCTCGCGGCCATCCTTCTCGGGCCGTCGGTCGGGGCGATTGTCGTGACCGTCGTGGTGACGGTTCAGGCTCTCGTCTTCGCTGACGGCGGGATCACCGCCCTCGGGTACAACGTGTTGAACATGGCGATCATCCCGGCCTATGGCGGCTACGCCGTCTTTCACATCTTCCGCAGGTTGTTTCCCCGATCGTCGGGCGGTGTCATCGGGGCGACCGGGATCGCAGCCTGGGCCTCGGTCGTCATGTCGTCGATCGCCTTCTCCATCGAATGGCTGTTCGGTGCCACCGCTCCGATCAGCTTCGACGTCGTCTTCGGGGCCATGGTCGGGGTCCATGCGTGGATTGGCATAGGGGAGGGAATCCTCAGCGCCCTTGCCGTCGGCGCCGTGCTCGCCTCGCGTCCCGACCTTGTGTTTGGGGCCTCAGACCTGGAACAGGCGAGACTCGGCGAATCCAAGGTGCCGGCGCGAGCGTTTGTCATCGGCGGAGTGCTGGTTGCCCTCGTCTTCGCCGGCGTTGTCAGCCAGTTCGCTGCCGATGATCCCGACGGTTTGGAGCGTGTGGCGGAGGACGCCGGCTTCCTCGATTCAGCGCAAGATCACTCGCTGGCTGACACACTCTTTGCCGACTATGCCACGGCCGGCATTGCCAATGAGGCTCTGAGTCTGGCCATCGCCGGGATAGTTGGCACTGTGGTGACCCTCCTGGTCGTCGCCGGGATCTTCCTGGGTCTCCGAGATGTCCGGGGACGCGACCCCGCCTCGGTCTGACCTGATGGGCGCCGGTCACAGCCACGCCCTGTACGTTCACGAGCACAGCCCCATCCATCGGATGGCCCCCGAGGCCAAGCTGGTGGCGGCGCTGGGGATGGTCGTATCGATCGCCATCACGCCCAGAGAAGCGATCTGGGCATTTGCCGTCTACGCCCTGATGGTCGGGGCGATCGCTGTGATCTCTCGCATCCGGCTTGGCTTCATCGCGGTCCGGCTTCTCGCTGTGGCGCCGTTCGTGCTCTTCGCGTTTCTGATCCCGTTCATCGCCACCGGTGAGACGATCGAGATCGGTGTCTTCGAGGTCTCGGTCCCTGGTTTGTGGGGGGCGTGGAACGTCCTGGCCAAGGCGGTGCTCGGGGCCAGTGTCATGATCGTGCTGACGGCAACGACCGAGGTCGCCGAAGTAATTCGGGGCCTCGCTGTCCTGCGTGTCCCCACCCTCTTCATATCCATCGCCACGTTCATGATTCGTTACCTCGAGCTGATCTCCGACGAACTGGGCCGTATGCGAATTGCGATGACCGCTCGTGGCTACGACCCGAGGTGGATCACCCAGGTGCGCCCCATCGCCAGCTCGGCCGGCGCCCTGTTCGTCCGCTCGTATGAACGGGGTGAGCGGATACACAGCGCCATGGTTGCCCGGGGATTCACCGGAGAGATGCCGGTGTTCGAACGGCCGACCGTCGCCAGCTCGCAGTGGCTGACGGTTGTCGTCGTGTTGGTGATCTTTGCCACCGTAGCCGTTACCGCGATCGTGGTCACATGAGCGCCGGCGTCCAGATCCGTGGCGTCGAGTTCGCCTACCCCGACGGCAAGAAGGCGTTGCAAGGAGTCGACCTCGACATCGACGCCGGGGAGCGGGTCGCCATCCTCGGTCCGAACGGCGCGGGCAAGACCACTCTCGCCCTTCATCTCAACGGGATATTGGAACCGCACGCGGGTTCGATCGCCGTGGCGGACATTCCGGTCGTCGAGCAGAATTACACCCGGATCAGACGGATGGTGGGGCTGGTCTTTCAGGATCCCAACGACCAGCTGTTCATGCCCAGTGTGCGAGAGGACGTCGCCTTCGGACCGGCGAACCTCGGAGCCACCGGCGACGAGCTGAAGAAGCGGGTCGATGCTGCCCTCGATCTCGTGTCGGGCAGCGATCTCGCCGATCGACCTCCCCATCATCTGAGTGGTGGAGAGAAGAGGGCGGCCGCCCTGGCCACGGTCCTGGCGATGGAACCGGTTGTCCTCGTGTTCGACGAGCCCTCGTCTGGCCTGGATCCGGCCGGGCGAAGGGAACTGATCGCGACGCTCCGCGAGCTACCGATGACCCAGGTGATCATCACTCACGACATGCCTCTCGCGTTGGAGGTCTGTGAGCGTGCCGTGATCATGAACCACGGGCGTGTTGTGGCGGATGGCCCGACACGGGCGCTTCTCAGCGACGGGGAGCTCCTGGCCGCCAACAGACTCGAGCCGCCGTACGGTCTCGATCCGCGGGCTCCATGACATTCTGTGCGGATTCGCGCGGCATGGAGCGCGGTAGATCCGCACAGAAAGGTGTCGGCTAGCGTCGGATCGTGTCGGCTTGGCCGGATCGTCTCAACATCGACGAGCACCTGTTGCGCCGTCGCCTCGCCGACGGCCTGGGCGATCGAATTGCCCTCAGACTCGACGACCGGCCGGTGCCCTACGCCGAGGTGGACCTGGCGACATCGGGAGTGGCCCGGCTCCTCGCCGATCTCGGGGTGAACCGGGGCGATCGGGTCATGATGGTGATGCCGGACGGGTTGGAGTACGTCGCTGCACTCTTCGCCGTTCTGCGATTGGGCGCCGTCGGATTGCTCATCAACCCGGGCTTGACCGAATCGGACCTGGCCGGCATCGCCCGGCGAGCCCGGGCTACGGCCGCCATCGTTCATTCCCGGCATGAGGCGGCCTTCCAATCCTCCTTGGCCGCCAATGAGGTCGACCTGCCTCCGGTCCTGGTCCTCGACAACGTCGACGAGCTTCCCCGGCTCGACGTTCCGAGCGTCGACACCGCCGCGGACGACCCGGCGTTGTGGATCTTCTCCGGGGGCACGACAGGCGTTCCCAAGGCGGTGGTGCAGACCCATCGCTCCTTCGCCAACACCACCGAGCTCTACGGCAAAGGCATCCTGGGGTTGACGGAGGACGACGTCACCATTGCAGTGCCCAAGCTCTTCTTCGGTTATGCGATGGGATCGGGCCTGTTCTTCCCCTTCGCCGTGGGCGCCTCGACGGTCCTCTTCGATGCCCCACCGACCCCCGAGGGGATGCTCGAGCGGATCGAACGGCATCGGGCCACAGTGCTGGTCAACGTTCCTTCAGCCATCAATCAGATGCTCGGCGATCCCGATTGGTCGCGTCACGACCTCACATCTCTTCGGCTGGCCACCTCGGCGGGGGAGCCCCTTCCCGACACCCTCTATCGGCAATGGATGGATCGCTTTGGCGTCGAACTGCTGGACGGCCTGGGCACGGCCGAGATGTGGCACATCTTCGTCTCTAACCGGATCGGCGAGGTACGGCCGGGCACGTTGGGCCGTGTAGTCCCGGGCTTCGAGATCAAGGCATGTGATGACGACGGCAATGAGGTTCCCACCGGCGAGGTAGGCCGGCTCTGGGTGAAAGGGGCGTCACTGGGACTGGGCTACTTCGAGAACCCTGAGGCCACCGCCGAGGCCTTCCGGGGTGATTGGTTCGCCGGGGGAGACCTGGTCTCGATCGACGAGGAGGGTTTTGTCACCCACCGGGGACGTGCCGACGACGCCCTCAAGGTGAAAGGTCGATGGTTCCGCCCACAAGAGGTCGAGTCAGCCCTGCTCGAGCATCCCTCGGTGCGTGAGTGTGCCGTGGTGGCGGTTCCAGACCAGTCCGGCCTGACCCGCCCGGTCGCCTTCGTCGTGGCCGCTGGAGAGGTGACAGCCGAAGAGCTCACCGAGTGGGCCTTGGCCCGGATGGAGGCTTACAAGCACCCGCGTCGGATCCTCTTCGTCGATCGGTTGCCCCAGACCCACCTGGGCAAGGTGGACCGGGGAGCGCTCAAGGTCATGGCAGCGGAAGACCGAGAGAGTGGCTAGACCAATTCCCTCCAACCGTCGATCACCGAGTGATGTCTGGGTACCCAGCCTGTTGACTCCCTGAAGGTCCGGTTCGAGACCCGCTGGGATGAAACGAGCAGCCACGATGCCTTGCCCAGGGCCATCCGCACTGCAGCCCTAGGCAGCCGTCGTGGCTTGGGGGCGCCGAGGAGACTGGCGAGCGTGTCGACATAGGCCGCAGAGGGAACGGGGTCGCCGTCGCAGATGTTGAACGTGCCATCGGGCGCCGTCATCGCGGTCAGCACTGCCGACCCGGCGTCTTTGATGTGGAGACTCGACACATAGTTGCCTCCCCGGCCGACCACCGGGATGTCCCGTTTCCGCACCGCGGCGATGTATTCCTGTGAGGTCTCCCCGGGCCCATAGAGACGTGCCAGGCGGAGGCTCACCCCTGTGCCCCCGCCCTGGCGAAACCTCTCGACATGGTCTTCCGCAGCAAGGGCCGAGGCGAGGGGACGGAACGACAGGTCGATTGGCGCCGACTCATCGAGCCATTCGCTCCCGCCGTCGGCATAGAAGAAGGTGATCGACTCCTGGATGAACCGGCCCACACCGTTGGCCAATGCCGCGTCGACTAGCAGCCCGGTGGCGCGATCCCTCAAGGCGTTGTTGGCGGCCCAGGACCCGTCTTTGACCATTGCCACCAGCGACGGGATGCTGGTTGCGAAGTGGGCGACGACATCGACGTCAAGCATCGCCCGACGCACGGATTCTTCGTCGAGCAGGTCGACCTCGACCGGCCGGCCGCCGGCGCTCCTCAACCAAGTACTCCCCTCTTCATCCCGGGAAACGCCTACGACTTCGTGTCCCGCCTCGACGAGGCGTGGCACCGCGACCCGCCCGATCACGCCTGTGGCTCCAGTGAACAACACCCTCATCGACAGTTCGCCTTTCCCTGGTCCGCCCCGGCACTCTGATGGTATTTCCCCTGGGTGAAGCGTGTCCCAGGGACCCGGCATACTGGCCTCATGGGTGACCCAACCATCCTGCACGCCGACCTGGATGCGTTCTACGCGTCGGTCGAGCAGATGCTGGACCCGACGCTGAAGGGTAGGCCGGTCCTGGTGGGCGTTGGCATCGTCCTGGCCGCCTCCTACGAGGCACGTGCCCACGGCGTCCGATCCCCGATGCCGACCCGTGATGCCTTGCGACTCTGTCCGGACGCGGTCGTGGTCCACGGCCACTTCGAGCAGTACATGGATCTCTCGGCTCAGGTGATGGCGGTCCTGGAGGACGCGTCGCCCGTCATCGAGCAGATCTCGATCGATGAGGCCTTCATCGACGTCCGGGGGTCGATGCATCTCCTCGGCACACCCGCCGGCATTGCTCGGCGTATACGAGCGCGTGTCGCCGACGAGATCGGCCTCCCGATCTCCATTGGAATTGCCTCGACCAAGTTCCTCGCCAAGATCGCCTCAGCGAGAGCCAAGCCCAATGGCCTCGTGGTCGTGCCACATGGCGCCGAGCTCGAGTTTCTGCATCCCCTCCCGGTCGAGGCGATGTGGGGGGTGGGGAAGGTAACGGCCGCCCATCTCCACCGTTACGGGATCATGACCATCGGCGACCTCGCCTCCGTGCCTTCGAGGGCATTCGCCACCACACTGGGGCCAGGTGCCTCCGGTGCGCTCCACGCCCTGTCCTGGAACCGTGACCCGAGGGTCGTCAGGGGTGGCCGGAGGGCGGGCAGCATCGGAAGCCAGCAGGCCCTGGGCCGTGGCCTCACCGACCCGGAAGAGCTGGCCGTTGTGGTGCTGGGCCTGGCCGACCGCATCGGGAGACGGGCCCGGAAGAAGGGCAGATCCGGCTCGACGCTCACCGTTCGTGTCAGGTTCCCCGGGCCCCGCCTCCTGACCAGGAGTCACACTCTCCCCTCCCCGACATCGTCGACGGCGGCGCTGGCTGAGCTGGGTGACGTGTTGCTCGGACGGGCCGTGGAAGGAGAGTCGGAGCCAGTGACCCTGGTGGGGATGTCCCTCTCCAACCTCACCACCGACGACTTCCTTCAGCTCGAACTGGAGGTCGATCCCGGTGATGTGCTGCGGGCGGGCAGCATGCTGGATCTCAAGCGACGTGCCCTCGACGCCTCGGTGGACGAGATCCGAGAGCGATTCGGCCGGGATCTGCTGAAGCTGGGGTCGGCCCCGGAACGGGGGGTGACGCCGGAGGAGTTCAGGCGTCTGGCCGAGCACTCAGACTGAGCCTTCCTCCTTGAGCCGCACCGGGCCTTTCCCGTCGGGATCTTTGCCCGAACCGGCCTCGAAGAATGGGCGGAGACGGTCCATCAGGGCCCTCTCATCGCCGTCGTGTTCGATCGGCTCGCCGGCCACAACTCTCTTCCCGGGGTAGTCGACGAAGACCGGAACGATGGGAACCTGTGCGGCGGCGGCGATGCGGGCGAACCCTGACTTCCAGTACGGGGCAGCCTTGCGGGTGCCCTCTGGTGCCACGACCAGGATCATCTGATCCGACTGCTCGAACTGCTCGGCCACCTGGCGCACCATGCCGCCCGGTCGATCGCGGTCAACCGGTATACCGCCCAGCTTGCGGAAGAAATAGCCGAATGGCCAGCGGAACAAGGTGTGCTTGCCCACGAACTTCGGTGAGATCCTCCAATGCCGAATCGCCCCCAGGAAGAGCACGAAGTCCCAGTTGGTGGTGTGTGGCGCCCCGATGATGATGAACTTGTCGAGCTCCGGCATCTGCCCGACGAATCGCCAGCCCTGCCGCTTGAGCCATCTTTCCGCGAGCCAGGTCATGCTGAAAGGCCTTCGCTCGCCTCAGTCCTGCAGACCAAGCGCCTTCATCCCGCCGGCCAGGTTGGCTACCCGTTCGTACCCGTTCACGGCCATGTAGGCAGCCACCTGCTGGCTTCTTCCACCGACGCGGCACACAACGAGGTAGGCCATGCCCGTATCCAGCTCTCCCAGCCGCGCCGTGATCTCGCCCATTGAGATCTGGATCGCACCTGGAAGAAGCCCTTGTTCCCATTCGTAGGGCTCGCGGACGTCTAGGACAACGCCGTCGTTGTCGGAGAGCCATGTCTCCCAGTCGTTGGCTGGGACAGTCTCGATCATCGCCCCGATTCAAGCCGATCGTGTCGACTGAGCC
>JALDXM010000062.1:0-8635 GCA_032155085.1 Actinomycetota bacterium
GCCCAGACCTCATCGATGGTGTCGTTGGCGGCGGCGGTGGACATGTTGGCCAGGACCAACGACGGGGCTTCCGACTTGAAGGGGAAGACGACCAGACTCACCCATCGAGCCTAGAGGTGCCCCGGATCTGTCCTAGCCCGGGTCTACGCTCGCCTTCATGGATGAGATGGTCGGTCGCGTCCTCGGGACGGTCGACGCTACCCCTCTCGAGTTCTGGGTCGGCGTCGCCGAAGGGGAGTACCTCGAGCTCGACGACGTGCTTGCCCTCGAGCGAATCCTCCCCACCGGGGAGATGGTCAAGATCTTCGGCACGGTGAGCCAGGTGCGGGCCAGGCATGAAGGGGCACAATTCGACTCCGACGTATTCCTGATCGAGGCCGGGGTCCTTCTCGCCGAGGTCGTCGAGGCCGCTCAGGTGGCGGCGACCCGGTTCGAGCCGGAGATCTTCGTCCCGCCCCGTCCCGGTCAGCTCGTCCGCCGCGCCCACGACAAGGAGCGGGATCAGGCCCTGTTCTTCGACCGGATGGAGAACAGGGTGCCGGTCGGGCTCTCTCGCAATGGCGAGCCCCTATGGGTGAATCTGGAGTTCATCAACGGGGAGAGAGGCGCCCACATCAACATCTCCGGCATCTCGGGGGTGGCCACCAAGACCTCCTACGCCACTTTCCTCCTCCACTCCCTGTTCACCTCGGGCGTCCTGGGCAAGGCCGCCGTCAACACCAAGAGCCTGATCTTCAACGTGAAGGGCGAAGACCTGCTCCACCTCGACCGGGCCAACGCCCGGCTCGACAACGAGCAGCGCGAGCGGTACACGAGACTCGGTCTCCCGCCCACGCCGTTCGAATCGATGGCGATCTTCGCCCCTCCCCGGGTCAACGATCCCAACGCCACGGCCGACGTCAACTCCCGATCCGACGTCACCTCGTTCTTCTGGACCCTGGAGCGGTTCTGCCACGACGACCTGCTGCCCTTCTTGTTCGCCGACGCCGAAGACGACAGGGCCCAGTACACGACGGTGGTTTACAACGTGATGTCCCGGCTGCGCCAGGGGACGCCCACCGAGTCCGGGTCGGTCCTCCTCGAAGGCACCACGATCCGCAGCTTCAGACAGCTGGCCGACTTCATCTCCGAGCGGGTGCTCGACGACGGCGACCGCTACCTCTGGGCAGGGCCGGCTATCGGAACCGGGACCGTCCAGGCGTTCGTCCGGCGGCTGCAGGCGTCGGTCCGGCATGTCGAGCGTCTGATCCGCTCCGATGTCCCCGATCCGCAACGTCATCAGGTGAAGCTCGAATCGCAGGTCACGGTTGTCGACCTTCACAATCTCAACGATCGCGCCAAGCGGTTCGTGGTGGGTGTCACCCTGAAACGAGCTTTCGAGGACAAAGAGCAGGCCGGCCAGACGGCAGAACTGCTGTTGGTGGTGCTCGACGAGCTCAACAAATACGCCCCGAGAGAGGGATACAGCCCGATCAAGGAGATCCTCCTCGACATCGCCGAGCGCGGACGGTCTTTGGGAGTGATCCTGGTCGGCGCCCAGCAAACTGCCTCCGAGGTGGAGAGGCGGATCATCGCCAACTCGTCGATCAGGGTGGTCGGGCGTCTCGACTCCGCCGAGGCCTCGCGTGAGGAGTACGGGTTCCTCCCCGGGGCCCATCGCCAGAGAGCCACCATCCTCAAGCCGGGCACGATGCTGGTGAATCAGCCCGAGATCCCGGTCCCACTCGTGGTGGAGTTCCCTTTCCCCGCGTGGGCTACTCGGCCCTCCGAGGCGGTGAGGCCGGTCGACTACAAAGGGCCGGAGGATCCGTTCGAGGATCTCTCGTGAAGATCCTCCACACCTCCGACTGGCACGTCGGCCGCAAGATGCGGGGGCGGGACCGGTCGGAGGAGCACCGCGCCGTCCTCGATGAGATCGTCGGCGTTGCCACCGACAACCAGGTCGACCTCACCATCGTCGCGGGCGACGTCTTCGACAGCGGTTCGCCCGTTGCCGCCTCGGAGGAGATCGTCTGGAGCACCCTGCTCGGGCTGGCAGGGGTCTCCCCGGTGGTGGTCGTGGCCGGCAACCATGACAGCCCGCATCGGCTCGACGCAGTGGCTCCTCTGCTGGCGATGGGCCGGATCACGGCACTCGGGTCCCCCAGGGGCCCGGACCGGGGCGGGCTGGTGCGGATCGGGGATGCCAGCGTCGCCTTGCTCCCGTTCCTCTCGCAGCGGTCGATCGTGAAGGCGGAGGACATCATGGGCTCCGATCCCGACCAGAACGCCGGGCTCTACGAGGAGAGGCTGCGAAGGGTGGTGGCCAGGCTCACCGACGGAATGACCGTCGACACGGTCAACATCCTGGTCGGCCATCTCACGGTGGTCGGCGCCCAGACCGGCGGTGGGGAGCGTGACGCCCACATCTTCGGCTACGCCGTGCCGGCAGGCGTGTTTCCCGGACACCTGTCCTACGTGGCGCTGGGTCACCTCCATCGCCAGCAGCGGATGCCCCACCCCGGCGCCGTTTGGTACTCGGGATCCCCGCTCCAGCTCGATTTCGGCGAGGTCGACGACCGCAAGGGCGTGCTGGTCGTGGAGGGGGGCCCGGGCAGGCCGTCGCACGTCACCGAGGTCCCGCTCACTTCGGGGAGAAGGCTGGTGACGGTGAAAGGCAGCCTGGAGCAGGTGCTGGAGCGCGCGTCAGAGCTTCGAGGCGCCTACGTGAAGGTCGTCCTCACCGAGCAGGCCAGGGTTGGCCTCGCCGACGAGGTCCGGGCCGCCATCCCCGAAGCGGTCGACGTAGTCCTGGACTCACCCGGAAGGCGCGAACCGAAAGATGCCGAGCCGCGACAGCGGCTCGAGCCCCTGGTCGCTTTCCATCGGTATCTGGAGTCGGAGGGTGTGGCAGATCCCGACGTCGAGGCCCTCTTCGCCGAGCTTCTGGCGGAGGCGGTTGAACAGTGAGGCCGCTTCTCATCGAAGCCGAGGGCTTCTCCGCCTACCGGGCGCGGGTGAGCGTCGATCTCACCGATCTGAGTGACTCGGAAATCGCCTTCTTCTCTCTCACCGGTCCGACCGGGGCCGGCAAGTCGAGCCTCATCGACGCCATGATCTTCGCCCTCTACGGGCGTATCCCCCGACTCGGGGCGAGGGCGGTCGCACCGGTCATCACTGCGGGCGAGCTGAGGGCGAGGGTCAGATTCGACTTCGAAGTGGACGGGGCGCGGTACACCGCGGTCCGGCTCGTGCAGCGCACTCCGGCCGGAGGGGCGACGGTCAAAGAAGCCAGGCTCCAGATGGGCGAACAGGTGCTTTGCGATGGGGCAGCCAACTTGACGAAGGCCGTCGAGGATCTGCTCAAGCTTGATTTCAACGACTTCACCCGCACCGTCGTCCTGCCCCAAGGGGAGTTCGCCCGCTTCCTCAACGCCACCCCGGCAGAGCGCCAGAACCTCCTGCGCAGCCTGCTCGGCCTCGACCTCTACAGCAAGGTCCGTCATTTCGCCACCAATCGCCAGTCGGGGGCGGAAGCGGTGACCGCCAACGCCACAGCCAGGTTGGAGGCCATCGCCATCCCGGAGGAGGAACGTCTCGAAGATCTCGAAGACAGGGTGGCCCTTCTCGAGGCTCTGGCGCCGGTGATCGAGCAGATGGAGGACCGGCTGGCCGCAGCCGAGAAGGAGCGTGAGATCGCAGAGGCGGGGCTGTCCCAGGTCCTTGAGCAGTTGAAGCGTCTCGAGGCGATCGACCCACCCGAGCGTCTCGAGGAGGTGGGAGGTCTTCTTGCCGAGGCCACCGAGGAGCTCGGCGAGGCTGAAGACGCGGAAGAGGCCGCTGCCGCTGAGGTGAAAGAGATCGGCGCCCGGATCAGCGATCTGCCCGGGGCCGACGTGATCGCCATCACCAAGCGCAACCACCAGGAGTTGCAGCGGGTGGAGGCGGAGCTGACGTCGTTGCCTCTCGAGGTGGTCGAGGAGAAGCTGGCCACGGCCGGGGCAGAGTTGGAAGCAGCCCGGGCGGAGCAGGCCGAGGCGCAAGCCGACCTGGAGACACTGCATGTCTCCCATGCCGCTCACACAATCGGCGCCACACTGGTGGTCGGGCAACCGTGCCCGGTTTGTCTCCATCACGTCGAGAGGCTCCCCGAGCACCATGCGCCCGCCGAGCTGGCGCATGGACGGAAAGCTCTGAAGACCGCCGAGGGCCGGGTGAAAGCCGCCGAAGCGGTGTTCAGCGCCGCCCGCGATGCGGTCACGGCAGTCGAAACCAAGCGATCAGACCTGGGGTCGAAGCGGGAGGAGTTGGTGGACCTGCTCACCGGGGCACCCCCTATCGATGACGTTCTCGCCCAGGAGGGTCACCTCGCCAGGCTGGGGAGCGAGCTGGCGGAGGCCAAGAAGCGCCACGAGGCGGCCGCGACCGCGTGCAAGGAGGCGAGGAAGCGACATGAGGGTCTGGCCGCCGATCAAAAGCAGATGGGCAGGCTTCTACGGACCGCCCAGCAGTCGGTCGCATCGCTCGAGCCACCGATCTCGGAAAGCGACGACGTGGTCGTCGAATGGAAGGAGCTGCTGGCCTGGCGGGACGAGACGCTCGTGCGGCTCGGGGAGGAACTCACCGGGATGGAGCAGCGCCTCGCGGCAGCCGCCGAGGCCGTCGAGGCAGCCAGACGATCGATTGTCGAGGAGCTTGCCGCCGCGGGTGTGGAGGCCGAGCACGGCTTCCGGGTCGCCCTGGCCACCGAGACCGAGAGGGCCCGTCACGCCGTCACCCGCCACCTGGAGGCTCTGGCCGAGATCAAGCGGCTGAAGGCCGAGATCGAGTCCAACACCCGAACCGCGGCGGTGGCGAAGTCTCTGGCGGGTCATCTCCGCTCTTCCGGATTCGAGCAGTGGCTGATGGCGGGGGCCCTCGAAGCCCTGGTGACCGGGGCCAATGGGCTACTCGCCGAGCTGTCCGACAACGGTTACTCGCTCCATTCCGAGGAGGGCGACTTCTCCATCATCGATCACCGCAATGCCGACGAGCGTCGCCCGGTCGACACCCTCTCCGGTGGCGAGACGTTCCTGGTCTCGCTCGCCTTGGCGCTGTCGCTGGCGGAAGCCCACGCCTCCGAGGGCGACGCCAGGCTCGACGCGGTCATCCTCGACGAGGGCTTCGGCACCCTCGACGAGGAGACCCTCGACACGGTCGCCTCGGTTCTCGAGGAACTGGCCCGCGCCAGGGGGGTGATGGTGGGCGTCATCACCCACGTCAAGGAACTGGCGGCGAGGGCGACGGCGAGATTCGAGGTGATCAGGACGGCTGAGGGATCGACCGTGCAGGGACCGGCGTGAAGTACACGGTCGAGAGCTGGGACTCCGACTACGGAGCGCCTTCGGAGGCTGAGCAGCGTGATGCCAGCGAGCAGGTCGATGTCGGAATCGAGCTGAAGGCGGAGCAGTGGCGTCCGCTCTTGCCGGACACCGAGCCTGCCAGCGACCTCTTGTTCGTCGACGGTGTCAGACGGGTCGACGCCACCCTCTGGATCGAACAGGGCGACGACTTCCCGGGCTTCGCCCTTGCCGCCACCTACGCCGCGGGGGCGGTCAGGTGCAACGGCAGGGCAACTCTCGAGCAGGCCGAGGTGGGCCGGGGGGTATTCACGTCGGCACCGGCGGTGGACATCCCCACCAGGGTGGGCACGTACGCGGCCAAGCCGACCAAGGGCTCGACTCCAGAGGAGCTTTGGTTGGGCATCCAGCAGCGCATGGGCGGCCTGGAGGCCGCCGTCACCAGGCGGGCCGGCGGTGCCGGGATCGTTGTCGTTGATGGTCCGCTGTCACATGTCAGGGACCTCCCCGATGCCGTGGGCTACATCAAGACCCACAAGGTGCAATACCTCCCGCCTGAGTTGGGTGGCTTTCTAGTCGGGCTGCCCGCCGGGCACAGGACCCCGCTCTTCCTGACCACCACTTCGTGGAGCAGGTTCTCCTGGTACCTGCGTCTCGCCCAAGCCCCGGGACCGGTCGGCGGGTTGGTGCGATGCGAGATCAACGCCGATCTTCCCGTGGCCGAGGCCGTGCAGGTCGCCTCACGAGGCAGCGCCACCCTGCCGAGGTTCGCCTCCGCTCCTCACAAGGACCCGCGCGCTCCTCAAAACCTCTATCCAATCGGAGGTTTGGAACGAGAGTTACGTCGCCGTCTGGGGGACCGCGACCTGGCGATCAGGGCGTTGCGCCGGGCGGCGGCTGCCTGAGGCTCAGGCGGCGCTCTCCTCCTCGGCTTCGACCGCGCTGATCGCCGGCGTCGGTGGGGTCTCCCGTCTCGAAGCCAGGATGGCGCCGGCGATGACGAGCAGCGAGCCGACCACCGCAAGCGGCGCGACGATCTCGTTCCGTAGGACGACGCCCAGCACGAGCGCGACCACAGGCACCAGATAGGTGATGAAGCTGGCCCTTGTCGGCCCGACGCTCCCGGCGAGGCCACCCATGAGGATGTAGGCGAGGCCGGTTCCCAGGAGCCCGAGAGCGGCCAAGGCGAACAGCGATGGCCAGGCAAATTCAGATCTGAGCAAGCCGTAGATCCCGTAAGGGGCAACGAGGATCACACCCAGCCAGAGCATCCGCGCCATGACCGGTATCGAGCCATAAGTCTGTTGCAACGGAGTGACGATGTTGGTGGCGAAGCCGTAACAAATGGTCGCCACCAGAACCAGTGCCACTCCGAGGGCGGCGGTCTGGCCCGTCTCCACCGCGGGAAATGCGATGGCAACGATCCCGGCGAAGCCAACCAGCAGGCCCAGGATCTGAAGGCGGCCCGGTAGTTGCTGGAGGAGGATGGAGGCGATGATGGCGGTGAAGATCGGGACAGCTCCGTTGAGCATGCCGGCCACAGCCGAATCGATCCACTGCTGGGCGATGGGAAACAGAGTGAGCGGGATTGCGACCCACACGACCGAGAGCAACGCGACGCGGGGTCGGTCACTCCGCTCGATATGAGCGGATCGGGCCTGGGGGAGGGCGGCCATGAAGAGGGCGCCGAATCCGACACGCAACCAGGTCACCAGACCAGGGTGAAACGCTTCGAGGCCAACCTCGATGAAGAGGAAGGAAGCGCCCCAGATCAGACCGATGGAGACGAAACGGGCCCAGTCCTTAGGGCTGAAAGCCTCGCGGTTGGTCCCATGTGCTGTGGTCAGAAGTCGTTGGGCCATGCGTCTAGAACACCAGAATCCCTGCCTCGGTTGCACTCGCGGGGGTCTGGGGGGTGCCCCCCAGAGGTCACAGTCGAGAACGCCGGTAGTCGCTCAGATAGTCCGGGACTTTCAGATCGGGCTCCAGGTCGGGGGAGGGGACCGGGTCGCCGTAGGTCGTGACGACCGGGACGACGCCGGCCCACACCCCGGTGCCGATGTCTGCCGGGTCGTCCTCCGGAGGGCCATCTGACACCTTGGCCGAGACCACGTCCAGGGGAACGGCCACTGCCGCGGTCTTTCGCAGCTCGAGGTCGGTGGGCTGCCTGATGTCTTCGAGACGTCCTGGGATCAGGCCCTCCACCATCAGGTCGAGAGCACGCCGATGCTCAGCGCCCTCGAGCACTGACCCGTGGCCGTGTATGACCACGGATCGGTAGCTGACCGACGACTCGAATCCGCTTCGAGCCACCACCAGGCCGTCCACGAGGGTGACCGCAACGCTGAGTGGAGATCCTCGTCGCGCCGCCGCGGCGATCCCGGACGACGCCGAGCCGTGGAGCAGGACCGTGTCGCCGTCCCGCACGTACAGAGTCGGGATCACCACCGGACGCTCGTCGATCAGATAGGCGACATGGCATACGTAGCCCTCGTCCAGGATCGAATCTATGACTGCCCGGTCGTCAATCGACTTCTCGGGTAAACGACGAATCTCGTTGGGGGACCGTGACATCAGCTCTCCGCCTTCGCGCCGCGGGTCATCAATCGCAGCACCGCCTCTCGTGGATCCATCCCCTCGTAGAGCACCATCCCGACATGAGAGGCGATAGGCATCTCGATTCCGTGGCGGTCTGCGAGATCGAGGACTGCCCGTGTCGTCTTGATACCCTCCGCGACCATGGCCATCTCGGTGACGATCGCCTCGAGGGTCATCCCCCTCGCCATCCCGAACCCGACCCGATGATTGCGGCTGTCGGACGAGATACAGGTGGCGATGAGGTCGCCCATCCCGGCCAGCCCGGCAAATGTCGAGGGGCGCCCGCCCAGAGCGATGCCAAGCCGGGTGAGCTCGGCCAGGGCGCGGGTTATCAGTGCAGCGCGGGTGTTGTCGCCGAAGCCGAGGCCGTCCGACATACCGGCCGCGATCGCCATCACATTCTTCAATGCACCGCCTAGCTCACAGCCAGGGACGTCGTCATGGGTGTACACCCGGAACGTCGGCCCCATGAACACCTGCTGTAGGGAAACCGCCGCGTCCTGATCGCGGAAGGCGACCACCGCAGCGGTCGGCTGGCCGGCGGCTACCTCGGAGGCGAGGTTGGGGCCGGTCATCACCCCGATCCGGCCCGGGTCATGGCCTGGTGCCACATCGGCCACGACCTGGGTCATCGTCGCCAGCGTCTCCTGCTCGATCCCCTTGGTCAGGGAGACGATTGGGATATCTGGATCGATCCCGGTCGCGGCTTCGCTGAACAC
>JALDXM010000063.1:0-8608 GCA_032155085.1 Actinomycetota bacterium
GTCGTCGAGCCCGGCCAGGGTGGTCAGGTCGACCCTGAGGTCGATCGTGGCCGCCTGGTTGCCTGTCTGCTGGTCGTGGCGTCCGGTGAGCATGGCCAGGTAGAGGTCGGCTCGGATCTGGTCGATGGGCCGTTTGTCGCCCTTGGCTTTCAACGCTTTCGCGAGCCTGCTGAGTCCTCGCATGGCGGCGTTGGCCTGATCGGGCGGAAGGTTGAGGCCGTGGAGATGGGCGGTCCCGTCTTCTCCGGGTCGGCACTCAACCCTCTGCTCCTTCAGGCGCTCTTCGTAACGCTCCTTGGCCGCCGCCGGATCGATCGACATGACGAGACGAGAGAGTCGGGCCCGCAACTGTCCGGTGGTCTGATCCGCTGCCCGCTCCAGTGCGGCTTCGGCTACCCGGGTTGCTTCCTCGAGGGTCAGATGTGACGTGAGATCGGTGATGATCCGGGCCCGGGCCAGGTCGATCCGTCCTTCATCGAGGGCTTCCCAAACGTTGGGGAGACGGAGTAGGGAAAAGGCCTGACCGGTGAGAGCTTCGGCAGCGCGGCGGGTCATGTTCAAAGCGGTGCTCACCTCGAGGGAGGTGGAGCAGAAAACGTCCTCTTCGTCCTCCACCCAATCCTCAACCCGGAACATTTCGTTGATGGCTTCGATATCGGCGTGGAGCTCGGCCTGAAGGTGAGAGATCATCCGGGCCCGCGCTCCCAACAACCGGGCCAGCTCACCACCCGACAAGCGCGCCCTGTCGACGCGGTCCAGGGCTGCGGCCAGAAGAATTCCCGTCGGCAGCCAATCTAGATCAGCAAGCAGCGGATCGGTGACCGACTACAGTTCGGGTGCGGATCCTCCCGGTGGGAGAAGGTCGAACGGTGGGCCTGAATCGAACATCTGTTCGATAACCTACAAGACGGCTGGGACAGATTCCATCCCTTCGTGGACGGATCTCGAAGATTTTCGGCGTGGGACCGCTCGGTATCTGATACTCGGTCTAGGTCTCTTCGTCGATCGGTTCACCGCAAGCACAGACGCCTGAAAGACGGTCGCTCGATTCGAGGACACGGCCACATGCCATACAGGTCTCGTGGAGGAAGCAGGCGGGGTCGCCCATCACCAAATGGTAGGCAGGGCGGTTACTTTCGACGACGGTCCGACACCGCCAGCCGCCACAGGTAGGTGCTGAAGCGGGGCATCCTGCCGGGGGTCGGCGCCGTTTCCGCAGCTGGTTCCGGTTCGCTCTCGGCCTCGACGATCACCGGCTCGGGCTCGGAGGCCGACTTCGCTCCACGTAGCTCGGCGAGTCTCTCCCTGAGAAAGGTGGCTTCGGTCTCGGCACGAGCCGCCCGCTCTCTCGCCTCGGCCAGCTCCTGGCCGGCTTTGTGCAGGTTGCCGAGTTGCATGAGCATCTTGTCCCACGCCGCGATCGGTACCAGCATCGTGCCCGGCGGCGGTGTCACCCCATCCTGCTCGGTCTCGAAGAGCGGGGGTGAGTCCACGGATGACTCAGGCTCATCGAGCTGACGGGCCCTGGCCCGGACCGCATCGAGGGAGACGACTCGGCGTGTCCCCTCCGGGAGCTCCTCCAGCGAGGTGGGGACCCGGCCCTTCTTGACCCAGGTGCGAATTCTCGACAACGGGATCCCGGCCGCGTCACTGGCCTGACGGAGTGTCATCCAATCGCTGCCCTGACCGGGGGCCACGTGGCGACCCTTGGAAGGGAGTGGGCTCGACGAGGTGCGGAGCGCCTCGGTCTCCCAGAGGAAGGCGGGGTCCCGATTGGCCATGACCGCATCATAAGAACATCGTCTGGCCCGGACCGGGGTAGAGGACCATGTTTCTAGGATGAGCCCGTGAGGAGACCGGACCCGCCGTTATGACCGCACCACACGGGCACAGGTCTCCCTCCGAGCAGGAGGTCCGCTCCCTGGTCGAGCGGGTCCTCGACGGAGTCATCGCCGCCGACGAGGCACCGCCGGCGACCGCTCCGGAGACGCCGTCACCCGCCCAACCGCAGGAGACCGGCAAGCCCAGGATCGCCATCGGGGCCGATCACGGCGGTTTCGGCTTGAAGGAGAGGATCGGGTTTCGGCTGAAAGAAGCCGGGTACGACGTGGTCGATTGCGGCACCGACAGCCACGAAGCGGTCGACTACCCGGATTTCGCCCACGCCGTCGCCCGTGAGGTGGCATCGGGCAAATGTCGATACGGGATCGTGGTCGACGGGGCCGGGATCGGCTCGGCCATGGTGGCGAACAAGGTGCCCGGCATCCGTGCCGCCCTCTGTTACGACCTCTCGTCGGCTCGGAACAGCCGGGAGCACAACCATGCCAACGTGCTGACACTCGGCGCCGGGCTCATCGGCGAGGGTCTGGCGTTACAGATCGTCGAGGAGTGGCTCTCGGTGGAATGGGGCGGCGACCGTCATGCCCGGAGGGTGGCCAAGATCGACGAGATCGACCGGCAATACTCCCGAGCCGAGATGCAGCAGGTCGAGCGATGAATCGGGAAGCCATCGTCGAGGCGGTCACCCGTGAGGTCCTGGCCGCTCTCGCGACCGGTCAAGACGTCTGTGACACCGGTGACAAGGTGCGTGAGGTCGTCGCCAACGGGGCCGACCGGGTGTCCTTCCATGGCGAAGCGGCCGAGGTCCCGCTCGATATGGCCCGCTACATCGATCACACCATGCTCAAGCCCGAGGCCACGGCGGCTGAGATCGACCAGCTTTGCCGGGAGGCAGAGCAGTTCCACTTCGCCTCGGTTTGCATCAACCCCACCTGGGTCAAGCGTGCCGCCGAGAATCTAAGGGGCACATCGGTCCCGGTCTGTACCGTCATCGGCTTCCCCCTCGGCGCAACCACCCCTGAGATCAAGGCAATGGAGGCCCGCCGGGCCCTACGTGACGGGGCGCGTGAGGTCGACATGGTGCTCAACATCGGCGCCCTCAAGTCGGGCGACTACGACCTGGTGCGTACCGACATCGAGAAGGTGGTCGACGCTGCGCACGACGGAGGTGCGTTGTGCAAGGTCATACTGGAGACGGCTCTGCTCACCGACGAGGAGAAGGTGGTCGCATCATCGTTGGCGAAAGGGGCCAAAGCGGACTTCGTGAAGACTTCGACCGGGTTCGGGCCGGGAGGGGCGACTGTGTATGACGTCGCGCTGATGAGGGAGACGGTTGGCCCGCACATGGGAGTGAAGGCGTCGGGCGGGGTCCGCACCGCCGACGACGCCGAGGACATGATCGCGGCCGGGGCGACCAGAATCGGCGCATCGGCCGGTGTCGAAATAGTCGGAGGGAAGGACGGAGGCAGTGGCGAAGGGTATTGAGCTGAGGTCGTTCGCGTTCCTGGACAGCCTCCAGCCGCAATACGCCGCGTTCCTCGGGACCGTGGCGCAGGGATTCCTCCCTCTGGCCGGAGATGCATCGTTGTGGATCGAGGTGGCGCCTGGCATCGAGATCAACCGCCTCACCGACGTGGCGCTCAAGGCGACCTCGGTGAAGCCGGGTTTGCAGATCATCGAGCGCTACTACGGGGTACTCGAGCTCCACTCGCCCGATCAGTCCGAGACGCGAGCGGCAGGGTCTGCAGTCCTCGATGCGATCGAGGTGGGCGAGGACGACCGGATCAAGCCACGCATCCTCTCCTCTCAGATCATCCGGCGTCTCGACGACCACCACGCCCAGCTGATCAACCGGACCCGACACGGGCAGATGATCATTCCGGGCCAGACCCTCTATGTCCTCGAGTGCGAGCCGGCTGCCTACGCCTCGCTGGCGGCCAACGAGGCGGAAAAGTCGGCGGAGATCAACGTGCTGGAGGTTCGAAGCTTCGGATCGATGGGCCGGGTCTATCTCGGCGGCGAGGAGCAGGACATCGATGTCGGATGGCAGGCGGCGGTGGCGGCCCTCGAGGGCCTCTCCGGGCGGGACGCCGGTCAAGGTTGATGTACCGGGATGAGCCCAAAGGGTCCATGGAAAGGAAAGGAGGAGCTTCATGGCTGAAGCTCTGGGAATGATCGAGGCGCGCAGCTTCCCGGCGATGGTCGAGGCGGCCGACGCCATGGTCAAGGCCGCCAAGGTCGAGCTGGTGAGCATGGAGAAGACCGGCGGCGGTTATGTGACCGCTGTGGTGCGTGGAGACGTGGCCGCGGTCAAGGCCGCTGTAGACGCTGGTGTTCGCGGCGCCGAGAAGGTGGGCGAGGTCATCGCCACCCATGTCATCGCACGGCCCCACGTCAACATCGATCTGGTGCTGCCGCTCGGCCGTCAGGATCAGGCGCAGGACGATCTCGGCTAGACACAGCCGGCCTGCGTCAGGACAGGAGATGGCATCGTGCACCTAGGCCGTGTCGTCGGGACCCTGGTCGCCAGCCGCAAGGAGCCCCTCATGGAGGGGATGAAGCTGCTGGTGGTCAGGCAACTCGACGCCGACAATGCCGAGACCGGGAGTTACGTCGTCGCCGTCGACGCAGTCGGGGCCGGGGAGGGCGAGGTCGTCCTCTACGCCTCGGGAAGCTCGGCCCGGCAAACCGAGATGACCCGTGACCGCCCCGTGGACGCCGTGATCATGGCCATCGTCGATTCCTGGGACGTCGGTGGTGAGGAGCGCTACCACAAGGGTCGTGAGGAGTCCGGGGCGAGATGAACGTGCTGAGCGACGCTGAGATCCAGGCGATCATCGAACGGGTCAAAGGCCGTGTCGCGGCCGCAGAAGTCTCGGGTCGGGCAGCCCCCACCCTCAGGGCCACCGACGAGCTGGCCGTCTCCGAAGTCGAGCTTGGCGACGGCATCTACCCCGATATCGATCAAGCGGTAGGGGCGGCCAGGTTGGCATTCGAGGGCTACCGGGGCATGGGCCTCGAAGCGCGCAAGACCATCGTCGACGCCATGCGCGCCGCCATGCTCCGAGAGGGCGAGCGGCTCGGCTTCATGGCCGCCGAGGAGACCGGGCTCGGGCGTGGTGAGGACAAGGCCATCAAGAACCGGCTGGTCACCACCCGGACTCCCGGTCCCGAGGACCTGGAGCCGCAGGTGGTCACGGGCGACGCCGGGATGATGGTCACCGAGTACGCCCCCTACGGGGTGATCGGGTCGATCACGCCGACGACCAACCCGACATCCACGATCATCAACAACTCGATCGCCATCGTGTCGGCGGGAAACGCCGTCACCTTCAACGTCCACCCAAACGCACGGATGGTGTCGGTGGAGAACGTCCAGCTTCTCAATCGGGCCATCGTCGGCGCCGGTGGCCCACCCGACTTGGTCACGGCCATCCCCTCTCCGACTCTTGAATCGGCCAAAGAGCTGATGAACCACCCCGATGTGCGTGTGCTCCTGGTAACCGGCGGCCCCGGAGTGGTCAAGGAGGCGCTCAAGACGAGCAAGAAGGCGATCACCGCCGGGCCGGGCAACCCTCCAGCGGTAGTCGACCAGACGGCTGACGTCGAGACAGCTGGACGGGCCATCGTCCGGGGCGCCTCGTTCGACAACAACGTCATCTGCACCGACGAGAAAACCACGATCGTGGTGGACACCGTGGCCGATCGTCTGGTCCAGGCCATGGTCTCAGCTGGTTCATACCGCCTGAAGGAGCACGAGCTGAAGCGTCTCGAGCGGGTCATCTTCAAGGAGATGGGCCCCCCGGGGAAGCCGGGCATGATCAACCCGGAGTGGATCGGGAAGGACGCCGGGAAGATCCTGGCCGAGATCGGGGTGAGCGCCGGCGAAGATGTCCGTCTGCTCGTGGCCGAGGTGCCCCGTGAGCACAACCTGGTTTGGACCGAGCAGATGATGCCGGTGATGCCGGTGGTCAGGGTGAGCAACGTCGATGACGCAATCGACCTGGCGGTCCGCTCCGAGCATGGCTTCCGTCACACGGCCTCGATACACAGCACCAATGTCGAGACCATCACCCGCATGGCCCGTGCCATGAACTGCAGCATCTTCGTGGCCAACGGCTCCAACTTCAACGGGCTCGGTGAGGGTGGGGAGGGCTTCACCTCGTTCTCCATCGCCAGTCCCACCGGGGAGGGATTGACCCGGCCCCGCACCTTCTCTCGGGTGCGTCGGGTGACCGTGGTCGGGGCCTTGCGCATTGTCTGAGCTCGGGCCGGCGATTGCCCTGTTCGAGTTCCGCTCGATCAGCGCCGGGATCGTCGCCGGCGACCTCATGGTCAAGACCGCCCCGCTCGATGCCATCTATGCCGGGACGGTCCATCCGGGCAACTACCTGGTGCTGGTCACTGGCGACACCGCCAGTGTCGATGAGGCCGTGCGGGTCGGAAGTGCCGCCGAGCACCTCTCCGACATGGTCTTCCTTCCCGACATCCATCCGACGGTGGTCGATGCCGTCTCCGGCAACCCGTCTGCTGCGACCGTGGGCGACGAAGCGCTTGGGATCGTGGAGACGACCACGGTGGCGGCGGCGATCGATGCCGCCGACGCCGGTGTCAAAGCGGCCGAGGTCGATCTCGGTGTCATTCGGCTCGCCGACGGGCTCGGGGGCAAGGGCTACTTGTTGTTCTCGGGGGTGGTGGCCGAGGTGGAGGCTGCCCTCGACGCTGCAACATCCAGGGCGGAGGGGCATGGCACTCTTATTCGCTCCGATCTCATCGCCCAACTGCACGGGGAGATGGCGGAAAACCTCCGTGGTGACGTCCATTTCCTGACCCGAGTGTCAGGAGGGACGTGATGCAACTGGGACGAGTCATGGGCAGCGTGGTCGCCACCGAGCGGACCCCCGGCCTGGAAGGGGTTCGGTTCCTCATCGTCCAGCCACTAGACCGGGCCAGCCGGCCCAAAGGCGACACCCTTGTCGCAGCCGACGCGGTCTCCATGGCCGGGCCCGGTGAGCTGGTCTACTTCGTCGCTTCCCGGGAGGCCGCCGAGGCCCTGCCCGAGCGGTTCGTCCCGGTCGACCATGCCATCGTGGGCATCGTCGACGATGTCCACCTGGCGTCCACGTCCGAGGAGGAGTGATGAAGGTCGGCACCGTCGCCGGGACCGTCATCTCGACGATCAACATCCCACTGCTCGACGAGCATCGTCTGCTGCTCTGCGATGTCCAGGACGCCCAGGGCCATCCCTCGGGTTACACCATCGCGGTCGACGTCGTCGACGCCGGGGTGGGGGACACCGTGCTGATCCTCGACGAGGGGAGCTCCGCCCGTCAGATTCTCGGGCTCGACAACGGCGCGATCAGGGCCGTCGTGGTCGGGATCGTCGACGAGCTGGTGGTCGACGGCGTGAGCCGCGAGATCGCTTAGACACCCGGGGCGGGATCGACCATAGGTTCAGGTTCCGGCGTTCCCGCCGCAGCACCCCGGTCCCGGGCCCCGGCCAGCCACCAGAAGGCGGCGGCGAGCACTGCTCCGACTACGATCACGGGAATCCAGTCGAGCCCGGTCATGAAGAGGATGAGCAGGGCCAGACCGGCCAGGGCGATGCGGATGAAGTCGTAGTTGAGGGCGACCCACGAGTCGATGCCTCGTGCTCCGCCCTCTTCGGGGACCAAGGCGTCGAGACGCTCTCTCGGCTCCGTGACCCACTTTGGCTTGCCGACGATATGGAAGCCCAGAGCGACGAGGGCGGCGACGATGACGATCGCCACAACGCTCTCCTGGAGGCCCTGGAGGAGATTTTGGATGATGCCCCGGGCGGTCTCCGTGCGGGCCGGGCTTGCGATCTCGCCGATCACCGCCTCCTCCACCCGGCGCACGAGGAGGATGCCCAGAATGATGGCGGTGATCACTCCAATCCCCAGATGGATCACAGTGCGGCGTCTTGTCGGAGAGACCAGGATCGTCAGCGCCACCAGCACCACCGAGATGATCACCAGACCCCAGGTCCACCGGTCCAACCTGGTGGCTGTGTCTTGAATCTCCACCAACTGGTCCTCGGTCATAAGCGTGATCTGGCCGAAGTCGTCCGGCACTCGGTCGCCCAGCGCCTCCTTGAACTGGGCGATCGCCTCGTCCACCCGGTCGGAGAGGATGGTCGGAAGGTTGACGTTGGGGAGCAGCTCGCGCAGTTCGGCGGCGACTGCCTGGAGAACGCGGACGATGATCGGAAGCGTGTTGAGCCGAACCTCCCCCTCCTGAATCGACACGTTTGGCGTCGATTCCAGGTCGCCCCGGGCCAGGGCAACTGCTCCCTCGTGACCACGGCGGATTATCTGCGGGATCAGCTCCGTCACCTCGGGCGAAGCCATTATCTCGTCGACCCTGGTGGCGATCCTCTCGTTGACACGGTCGGCGATCGGTCCAGCCAGCGACTCGAGGGTGGGCCGGTCGATTCGATCGAGCAACTCCTGGCCTCGCTCATCGATGCCGAGGAAGCCCAGGAGGGCGGTGGAGAGGAAGGCATCGAGATTGGCCAACGGCTCCTGGAGCCTCTCCTCGACGGCCAGGGCCCCGGTCACCTCTTCGGTGATGTAGTCGCCCAGAGCCGCGTTGACCGCCGGGTCCTGGAGCACGGGCTCGATGGTCTCCATGAAGGCGTCGGTGTCGAAGATCGTGGTGTGGGCCCAAACCGCAATCACCGAAACCAGGATTGAGATCGAGGAGACGACGACGAGCAGCCCGGCAATCCATTGCCGCTGCCGGAGCC
>JALDXM010000064.1:0-8601 GCA_032155085.1 Actinomycetota bacterium
CGCAGCGGTCCCGGCGGGGGAACATGAATCCTGTCGCCAGCAGCGTGTACATCGTGAGACGCCCGGCCGACTGGATCAGGTCACGCTCGATAACCGCCGCGAGGGTCATATCGAGTTCACCTTGAGGGGGCGCTCGTAAAGCGGCTCTTCGACGCGGATGCGGACGATCTCCCGTCCATCAGCATCAAAGCCGATCGCTGTGTCGTTGTAGATCTCGTATCCCTGGCCCCCCACCTGAACCTCGCCGACCCTTTCCCCCTCCTCGACATCGAAGGAGAAGATGATCTGTTGGGAGGCGCGAAATAGCTGAAGAACTGCCAGCAGCGTCCTGGAGGGACGTGTGTAGCGGTCGATGGCATGGTCGACGCCGGGCCCGAACGTCTGACGGAGGTAATCGCGTGGGACCCAACGGGGCGGGATGTAGTAGATGTTGGGTTGGGTGCCGAACTGCGGGTACAACGGGAGCGCGACCTTCTCAGTGTGCACCAGGAAATACAGGGGGTGATCGGGGGCTGATGTCCAGGTCCCGTCGGCCTCGACATCGACCAGGCCCTGCATCCGGATCTTGCCGACACATGCCGCCATGCACCTGGCCTCCATCGGCTGACCATCGGTCAGGGGATCGTTTCCCTCTTGGCGGGGGTAGCACCCGATGCACTTCTCCGAGGTCCCGGTGGTCGGCCGGTACATCGACTTCTTGTAGGGGCAGGCTTCGACGCATTTCCGGTATCCCCGGCATCGCTCCTGATCGATGAGGACGATGCCGTCCTCGGGCCTCTTGTAGATGGCATTCCGGGGACAAGCGGCCAAACACGCCGGATAGGTGCAGTGGTTGCAGATTCGGGCCAGATAGAAGAACCACCCCTCATGTTCAGGCAGCCTGGTGCCGTTGGCGGTCCACCCGGTGCCGTGGTCCTCGAAACGATTCGGGGCCTTCCACTCATCGTCCGTGGGGAGATAGCCCACGGCCCGCTCGGAGAAACCAGCGGCCTCGAAGACGGTCTTGCCTTCGAAACGGCCGTAGGGAGCGTCGTCGCCCTGCTCGGTCACGTTCCAGACCTGTCCTCCGGGGTTCGCCTCCTCGAGAAGCTCCAGTGTCTTGACATCCCAGTGACGCGGATAGCCACCGTACGGCTTGGTCTCCACGTTGTTCCACCACATCAGCTCCTGCCCCGGTGAGAACGTCCACGTCGAACGACAGGCCATCGTGCAGGTCTGACAGGCGATGCAGCGGTTGATGTTGAAAACCGCGGCGAACTGGCGCTTGGCTCCTCCGCCCTCGAAGCGGTAGTCCATCTCGCGTCCGAGCTGCCAGTTGTATGTCGTGGTCACAAGGCAACCCCGAACACACCCGTGATGAGCTCGCGGATGAATGCGGGCCCTCTGCGCTGGAAGATGGCATTGGGCATCGTGTACGCCGGTGAAGCGAACAGCTCGAGGATCTCCCTTGCGGCGAAACCGGTGAGTGCGTACTCCTCGACGAGGCAACGAGCTGTATTCCTGTCGCTCTCGATATCGATCTCTCGAGCGCGAGTGACCCCGACGAGCTCGAACGGATCGTCGGATTCGAGATGCTTCACGACGAACCTCTGATCGTGACGATCTGGCCGGCGAGGTACTTCTGCATGAACCGTTCCTCACCACCCGGGCTATGGCCTTCACTCGCTCCCGACCAGACCCCGGTTCCGCCGAGACCTCCGTCCTCGGCCTTGGTGATGCGAACCACGGTTTCCTTTGGAACGGTGTTGATAGCGTGGTTGTCTTCGTCGAAGCCGAAGATGAAGCCCATCGCTCCACGCTTCTTGTGGAACAGGGTGTCGGTCTGGTGCATTGGTGGGGCCCAGCCCCGGGTTAGGGACTGTTGGCTCCCATGACGGAAGCTGGACTGATAGCCGGTATCGGCCAGAGCCCGGCCATCGGACCTGTTCTTCTGGGCCGCCACCGTTCGCGGGGTGGCCATGTAGAAGGCGTGTTTGATCATGGTGACGCCCGGCGGATATGAGTGGTTGTAACTCACCCGCGCCATGAGTCGCGCCGCCTCGTAGAAGGGGTCGTCCGGGCTGGCGCCGACGTAGGGCCGGTCCATCGGGTTGGCGTCGATCCAGGCCCAGTCACCGTTCTCCAAACCGAGGTTGCGGGCATCGACCGGGCTCATGTGGAGCTGGGCATCACCCACGCCGGGCATTCGCTTCTCGGCGCGATGTGGATCACCGAAGTTGCCGTTCCAAATCCAGTGCCAGTCAGTCACTGCCCATGACGAGTGGACCGAGTGACGGGACTTGGGAGTGAGACAAAGGAACCTATAGCCCTGGTCGAACAGTGGATTCCTGGTCTGTCGAACCTCCGGCCACGACATCTTGATGTTGCGCACCTGGCGCCGGTCAGCATCGAGATCATCCGGGGAGATGCCATAGTCCTTCGGTCTGATCCAGGGGCTGGTCGAGACGATCACATTGGGCAGATACGGTGTCGCTTCGACGGCCTCGCGGTGCACGATCAGGTTCTCGCCGTAATCGATCGCTTCGGGGAGATCGCAGTAGGAGTTCAGCCGCCCGGTGTCGGTGTAGAAGGGGAGGCTGTCCTTCACTTGCTCCCAGAACGGGATGCGTGGGTAGGTGCGGTACTGCATCAGGGCCCCACCGGGCTCTCCGTATCTGCCGTCCATGATGTCGGCCACGGTGTAGCCCTCGGTCGTGAAGGACGCCCTCAGTACGCGATCGAGGTAGACCTCAGGCCGGCCCTCGGTGGCGAATTTGAAGTGATCGGCGAATCGCTGCTCGCCGGTGAGCCGGCCCAGCGCTCGGGCCACACCGGCGAAGATGGCGACGTCATCACGGCTGTCGTAGAGGGGCTCGATGCCGCCCTTCCACAGTTGCAGGAACGGGTTGGAGGCGGACCCGCCCATCTCCAGTGTCTCGAACTCGAGCCAGCTATTGGCGGGCAGGACCAGATCGGCGAACTCCGCCGACCCTGTCCATTCGATCTGCTGGTCGACGATCATGTCGATCTTCGGGTTCACGTTCCTGATCAGCTGGTAGGCCCATTTCGCTTGGTTGATCAGGTTGGCGTTGTTGTACCAAAGCAGTTTGGTGGGGGTGGGCATGTGGGTGCGGCCGGTGAACACCTTGCGTCCCTCAGCGGGTGTGTCCACCACCAAGGGCCGGTCCCCGTACCCCCAGTACGATGTCTCTTCCTCGTGGCTGTAGTGGTGGATGTTGTCGAAGTCGTAACTGTCGTCCTCATCCATGAGCGGATTGAAAGGGTCCTCATTGACATAGCCACCCACCCCTGGGCCAAACCAGGGAGCGGCGTGCCATATGCCTCCCTTGTAGTTCCCGGCCCAGGTGCTGACACCTGACCCAGGGACCCCAATCTGACCGGTCAGCATGGCGACCAAGTAGGTGGCTCGATTGTGGAGGGTGGCGTGGAAGTAGTGGTTGACCCCCTCCCCGACATGTATCCCAATCGGTCGGATGGTTGCCACATCATCGAGAAGCTGCTCCAGCAGGTCGCGGGGAGACCCGGTGATCTCGACGATGGTGTCGAGGTCGTAATCAGCCAGGTGCTCTCGGTAGAGGTTCAGCGCTGTCGCAGCCTCTACCTGGGTCCCGTCGGCGAGGCTGACGATGCCCCGCCAGTCAACCTCGGGTTCTATGCCCGCTTCAGTGAGCCGGTCTCCGACTTGTTCTCGGCTCAAAGGGCGTAGCTCACCTGAAGTATCCCGGACAACTCTGTCCCCGATGACCTCGTATTGCTCGGAAGTCATGCCGTGGAGTGTGAAGCTCGGCCCGGCGAAGTCGAGCAGCGGCTCATGATTCTGGAAGACCTCGTCGGCGCGGAGACGGGTCAGGGTGTCCAGGCGGATCAAGAGGGGGAGGTCTGTGAACCGCTTGACGAAGTCGACGTCGTAGAGGTTGCGGTCGATCAGCTCCTTGGCGAGATAGAGGAAGATCGTTGTATCGGAGAGACCGGCCCGAACCGGTATCCAGTAGTCCGACTTCGACGACTGCGGGCCGTACTCGGGGACGATCGAGACGATCTTGCCACCGCGTTCCATGATCTCGTGGAACCAGTGGCTCTCCGGCATCTTGTTCTCCACCAGGTTCTTCCCCACCTGGATGAGGAGACGGCTGTTCCGAAGGTCGTTGAAGTCGACTTCGCTGGTCTGAAGCCCATGCACAAACGGGAAACCGGGCGCTTGGTCGCCTCGCCACGTGTACTCCGACCAGTCCCTGGCTCCCACCGCCTCCTCGGGGCCGACCCCACGGACCCCGGCGTCGAGCAGAGCCAGCATGTTGGCGAAGCGGAAGATCCCCCACTTCCCGGCCACCCCGTGCGGAGGCAGCGACGAGCCGAACTTCATGGTCCGAACCCCCGACTCTTCCCAGAACTCGAGCATCTCGGGCTCGTAGCCGTCCTCGTCGATCAGACGCCGACGACCCTCGTCTCCGGTATAGGTGCGGGCAATGGCCTCGAGGCCACGGGCGGCGTAATCGTCCGCCTCGTCCCAGGTGAGTCTGACAAAGGTGTCGTTTCCCCGGTCGTCGAAGCGATATCTGGATCTCAGGCCGGGATCGTCGGAGAGGGACGGGAAGCCGTCGTCAGCCCACTCCTTCCAGCCTGACCTGATCATCGGTGCCCGAAGCCGGTACGGCCCGTACACCCTCCGATGCAGCGTGTACCCCTTGAGACACCCGCGCGGGTTCCAGTGCGCGGTTGAGGAGTTGCCCCGGGGATCGCGGTAGTTGGCGCCGTCGTAGTTCTGTTCCAACCGCATCACCACGCCATTGCGGGCGAATCCCCTGAGCCGGCACATGTGGGTGTCGTTGGGAGCGCAGATGACCGTGAAGCTGTCGTCGTATGCGTATTGGTCCCTATAGATCTGCTCCCAGCCTCGGTTCGGGTAGGTCAGGAGCGGATTGTCGATCCCGGGGTAGGCCTCGAGAGCGAGCAGATTGAGATCGAACACGCCAGAGAGTGCTGCCAGCCCTGCACCTCCGGCGACCCGGATGAAATGACGACGTGTGACCTCAGTCAAGCTTGACCCCTGCCTTCGACACGTTCTCTTGATAACGAACGTTCGTTGGCAAAAAGAGGGCCAAAGGTCCCTATTTGACCTTGGCACAATCAACCCTTGTTGGTTATCGGCTGGTCTCAGCCACCGCCCTCGTTGCGTGAGGGCCATTCCATCCTCAACAGCCGGCCGGCGAAGTCGCCAAGCCAGACGCCGGTGGCGACAACACCGACGACCGGCAGACCGGCGATGAAAGCGATGGCCGCCGCGTTGGCCAAGACGAGCGGCAGCCAGGGATAGGCATGTGTGATGGCCAGGTTCCGTCCCAGTCGGGGAGGGGGCCCGGCCAGTACAGGCAACAGGTAGGCCACGGACCCGAGCAGTACCTGGCCGACCCCGGCTATGACGACTGCCGCCGTCCATGCCGAGAAACGAACGGGTGTGGTGCCCAGGAGCAGGCGGACCCCATCGACCAGCGCCCAGACCCCGAGCCAGGCCGCCCCGATGGTCACCTGGAGATAAGGCAGCCCGCCCTCCAACCCTCTCTTGCCGAGTCGAAGGAGGACCCCAGCGAGTATCAGTGCGAGCGAAAGCCCTGCTGCCACGCTGCCTGCGCCCACCGCAAGCTCTCCAACAAACAACCCTGCCGCAATGGCGGCAACGGCGACGACGGCGAGCCACCAGGCCACCTTCGATTCGTTCCCCGACACCGCCTTGTGGTGGGCAAACGTGGGGAGGATGGTGGGGAGGGTGCCGACGATGGTCAGGCCGACGAGCCCGATCAGGTTCAGATGGGAATGGACCAGACGGAGGTCACTGACCTGATTGCCGGCCAATCCCGATCCCATCACGCCACCCAGGACGACTCCGATCGCACCGGCCGACACGGCAAGCAAATAGAAACGCGCTGAGAGGTCGAAACGCCGGAGCAGGCTCCTGTGAACGGCACTCCACAGCGAATACCCGAGCAGACCGAGCCCGATGACCACGAGAGCAGTCCCGGCAATCAGCGCCCAAACCTCGGACAGACCCATCCCGGCCAGCACCAGACCCACGCCGACGATGAGGGCCCAACGTTGCCCGTTGGCCAGATCGGCCGGTGGCGCGGGAGCGGCAGCCCAGGTGATGGTGAACAATTGAGTGGCACCGGCAATGGCCAAGAGCACGGTCCCGGCGAGGAAGGCGTGAAGAGGGCCCCACCAGGATCCTCCCTGCCACAGGACCCATATCGCCCAGCCAACAGCCACTAGGCCGAAGACTCCGCCGGCACGGAAGGCGGCCCGCGCGATCCCATGCGAAGCCACCACCCGGCGGCCGCGTCGTTCTTCGATGTTCACTGCCCGCCGCGCCGGGTGGTTGGCTTGGGATGTACCGGACTCTCCTGGGACGGTTCGCCGCCGGTGGAGATTTCCGCGTCCGCGGCAGCGAGATCGGCAAACGTCGTCGCGGACAGCTCCTGGATCATCGCTGACTGGGCGCGCGACCACACTTCATGGACCGGGCACACGTTGCGCCACTCACAGGATCCGCCTCTGAGCACGCAGCTCTCCAAACCGATGGGCCCTTCTGCCGCCTCCACGACCTCGAGCAGCGATATCGCCTCGGGCTCCCGGGCCAACTCGTATCCTCCCTCGGGCCCGGCGGTGGCGACCAGAAGCCCGTGGCTGACGAGATTGGCCAGGATCTGAGGGACATACCGGTCCGGTATGTCCATGGCATGCGCAATGGCCCGCGCTTTCTGTCGGCCTCCGCCACGTGCCACCTGGAGCATGGCTCGCACCGAATAATCGCCTTTCCGCCCCAGGGCTACCTGCATGATCCAGAACTTCTACTCACTGACATAACGTTAAGCTTTATACTTGACATTTACCGTGGATCTCATATAAGGTCGGAACCTAGACGTTCGAGCTGATCCGGGGCTGAAGCGTGAGGTGAGCAATGAGCACCACAGATGCGACAGGCACGAGGATCCTGGTCTCAGCGGGCTCGAGACACGGATCGACCGTTGAGATCGCGGAGCAGATCGCGGGAGTGTTGAGGGAATGGGGCCATGAGGTCGATGTCGCGTGCCCCGACGACGTGACCAGTCTCGAGAGCTATGACGCCGTGGTGCTGGGAAGCGCGGTCTATGCGGGGCACTGGATCGACAGTGCCAAACGACTCGCCAACCGGATAGCCGAATGCAACCCTCGCCCCGAGACCTGGTTGTTCTCCAGCGGTCTGATCGGAAGCCCCGAGCGACCGGCTGAGAGCGGGGTTGATCTTTCCGACATTTTCCGCGCCACCGGGGCCAATGAGCACCGTGTGTTCGGAGGAAGAATCGACAAGTCGAAGCTCAGCCTCAGCGAGCTGGCGATCCTTGTCGCGGTTCGCGCCGGTGAAGGCGACGATCGCGACTGGGACGAGATCACTGATTGGTCCGCCGACATCGCCCAGCGATTGGTCGTCGCCATGGGTCGTCCGCCTGCAATGGCCAGCTGAATCAGGGAGGCGCAAATGGACATCTTTGTTCTCAGGAGTGAGAGAGCGTTTGATGCCTCGATCCTCCCGCAGTTCGCAACTAAGGAGTTCGTTCCCTCCCTGCCACTCGAGGGCGCTCGCCCGTGACGGCGTACACCTTCGTGGTATTTGTCCACGTTGTGGCGGCGGTGGTCTTGGTTGGTGGCGGCCTTCTCGCCACACCGACCGTCCATCGTGCGATCGGACGTGCATCGACCATCTCGGATCTCCGTCGTTGGCTCACCATCGGGAGACCTCTCGGCCGAATCAACCCGCTCTCGTCGCTCGTTCTCCTGGCCAGCGGCATCTATCTGGCGTCGATGGGCGAATGGTGGGGAGCGGAGTGGGTCCCCGTGGCGGTTGGGCTGTGGCTGGTCAACGCGACCCTGGCCATCGCGGCGGTGAAGCCTGCGATGGCCCAGCTCGCCATCGGGACAGCGTCCGCTCACAGTGAGGAGATCCCGGTGGATCTGGATCGGCTTCGGAGCTCGCCCAGACTCTTGGTCACATCTGATGTGATGTTGGCCAACGATCTCGGCGTGCTCCTCCTGATGGTCACCAAGCCGTCGGGATACTTGGTGCCTTTGATAGTGCTGGTGATCGCCCAGATCGCCCTTTTCGGGCTCAGGGCGCTTGCCTCGACGTCGCCTACTCGTCTGCCCGAACCAGTCTCGCCATACCGTGACCGCTAACCCGCGGTCATCCGGGCTGGGGAAGCTGGGGTGACGCACCGAGGGTCCACGGCAACGAGGGCCCCGGCCTCCGGGCCCACTATCGCCACGTACTGTCGGACCTTCGCCCCGATGCAGCCCTGGAGCGAGCTGTCCAAATGGCCCCCTGATGTGTTCGCCTTGACCAATCTGATCCTGGATCACACGGAGGCCTACAGGTTTGCGGTGTCACCGCTGCCCGGCGCCACGTGGCCGCCCACACCCGATTGGGAACGAGAGGTCGCCGTCGCAGCTGACGAATGGCGGCACTTTGCCGCAGGCCACAGACCGGGCCCCCCAAGATCAGTGGCGAGATACTGGAGCGTCGTGATGGACCACATCGACGTGCCCCTCGAAGTTCTCAGGCACGGGAATGAG